>JBJTKE010000482.1:0-2147 GCA_046096285.1 Chloroflexota bacterium | reverse complement strand
GTTGCACCGGCGGGGGCGGCCGGGCGGGGTGATCAGCGCGGCGCACACGCGCGCGGTGGAGGCCGACGCCGACCGGTTGGGCATCCGGCCGTGGCTGCGGTTCCTGATCGGGGACGCGCAGCCGAAATCGGTCCCGCTGCGGGAACTGGTCGCGCTCGGGGAGGGGCCGGTGATCTACGCCGGCGACACCGAGTACGACATCGCCGAGGCGATCGCGGCGGGGGCAGCGCCGGTGGGATTCGGCGGGGGCTACCGGCCCGCGGAGGCGTTGCTGGCGGCGGGCGCGATCGCGGTGATCGACGACCTTTCCCTGCTGCTGGGGCCGTGATCCGGCGGGCCAGCGTGGGACGACGGGATCGGCGCATCCGCCCGCCAGCCCGGTCCGTATCGGCGGACCAGGCCGACGCCTTCCGGGCTGGGAGCGGGGCTCCCCGCGGGGCGGCGACGCTGGCCGTGCGTCGCTCAACCGCGACCGCACGGCACGCGTGGACAGCCCCGCCGCGGAGTGGGAGACGGCGCGTTCGGTGACGCTGGCGGTCCGGCGCTGCCCGGCGATCCGCGTCCCGGCGACGGCGAGGGGCCGCATCGGCGCACCCCGCCTCGTGTCCGGTTGCGGAAAATGCGATCATGCCTGCACGGGATCGAGCCGAGGGGAACGGGTCGTGGCGGGCTTTGCCCGTGGCGGCGCGTTCCGTGCGGAAGAGCGGGCGGCTGGCGCCGCGCTCCCGGGCGCGCGTCAGCCCCGGCTGGTTGAACGATCGTTTACCGCGATAGGGGTCTCGGCGGGAACGATCGGCTGGGCGTTCGGCTGCGGGGGCGGCCGGCGTCCGGGATCGCGAGGAAGACGGCGATGGACGACGGACGGGCGCTGGCGGGGGGACGTGAGCGCCTCCTTGCCTCGGCGCTGGAGCTCTTCCTGGAAGCCGGGTACGACGGCGTGTCGATGCAGCAGATCGCGGACGCGGCGGCGATGACCAAGGGCGCGCCGTACCACCACTTCGCCAGCAAGGAGGACCTGTTCGGGCAGGCGCTGGGGCGGCATTTCGACCTCATTCACGCCGGGCTCGAAGCCGAACTGCGGGAGGTGGGCGGTCTGCGGGAGACGATGACCGCCTCGCTGGCCTACCTGATCGCGCACTGCGACGCGGGCATGGTGCGGCTGGTTGATGACCTGCGGCGGCTTGTCGGCGCGGAGCGGATGGTGGAGTACGGGGCCTCCCTGGACCGGCTGCGGGAGTGCAACCTGCACCTGTTCCGGCGGGCGGCGGCGGAAGGAGCGGCGCTGACCTGCACGCCGGAGCAGGCGGCCGAGTTCTTCCTCGCGGTGGAGATCGGCGAATTGACGCTGCTGGAACTCGGCGGCGGCCGGTGCGCCGCGCCGGAGACGATCCTGCCGCGTGCGGGCTGGGTGGCCGATGCGGTGCTGCATGGGCTGCTGGCGGGGGAGGCCGGGTCCGTGCGGAATGCGCCGGTGGCGGCCACGGGCGGGGCCGAGTCCGGCGGGGAGCGCTGCTGAGCGCGCGCGCCACGGCGGGATCGGGCGGCGCCGCCGCGATGCGCCTTGAATCAGGGAACCCACGCGACTAAACTAACGTTCAGTCAGTGATGGCGCGGATTCGCGCCCGCGGGACGTGTTTCCCGCCACGAGCACATGTTGGAGGACACTCATGGATACTGCGAAGTTCGATGCCCTGACCCGGGCGGTTGCCGACCGCCGGACGACGGTGATGGGCGTTGCGCTGGCCGGAGCCGGCCTGGTCGGGCTGGGGACCGTGGCCAGCGTGGCCGCCGAGGATGCCGTCGAGGGCGAGGGCAGCCGCGGGCCGGGCAAGTCGTGCGGGCGCAAGGCGCAGTGCGGCAAGGGCCTCAAGTGCGCCGACAACGGCAAGTGCGAGTACAAGGGCCGGAACTGCGGCAAGGAAAACTACACCTGCCGCCGTGGCAGCGACTGCTGCGGCAAGCTGGTGTGCCAAGGCAAGCGCTGCGTCGAAAAGGACATGTAGTCCGGTCGCGGCACGCGATCGAACACGCAAACATGGCAACGGGGGGCGGTCCATCGGGCCGCCCCCCGTTGCCCTGTCCGGGGGACCGCGGCCGGGCGCCCGCCCGGCCGCCCGGGCCGCGGGGGGCGGAGCGCCGCCCGGAGG
>JBJTKE010000481.1:0-3957 GCA_046096285.1 Chloroflexota bacterium | reverse complement strand
GTGCGAGGGGCCGTGGGGCTGGGCGCTCAAGGGGAGCGGCGCGGATGCGATCGCGATCAGCGGGCGCGCGGAATCGCCGGTCGCGCTGGTGATCGAGAACGGGAGCGTCACGTTTCACGATGCCGGGCCGCTCTGGGGAATGACGGTCGGGCAGGCGACGGATGAGCTCGAACGCGAACTTGGAGCTGGCATCCACGTCGCCGCGATCGGACCGGCCGGCGAGCGAATGGTCCGCTACGCGAGCGTCCTGACCGACCGCTGCCACAACGCCTTCCGCCACGGCCACGGCGCGATCATGGGCAGCAAGAACCTCAAGGCGGTGGTGGTGCGCGGGGTGTCCCACCCCGCCGTGGCCGATCCGGGGCGGTGCCGGGCGATCGCCGATTCCTACGCCGAGCGGATGATGCGGAACCAGCTCACTCGCTGGCAGCTCGACCCGCCGGGGTTTGGCTGCTGGGTCCACACCCACGGCACCGACGCCGCGCTCTGCACCCGGAACTACTCCAGCAGCGTGTTCGAGGGCGCCGACGCCTACGCGCCCGAGGGGTTCCTCCGCCGCGCCGCCGGGGATTCGCCCTGCCCCGGGTGCCCGAACGACTGCATCAAGCGCTACGCCGCGCCCGGCGACGATCCCCGGGCGGCGGGCCTGCACCAGGAAGCCCCGGGCACGCTCGGGCCGAACTGCGGCATCGATGACCTCGACACCGTGTTCCGGGCGAACGTGCGCTGCAACGAGTACGGCCTCGATCCGGTCTCGCTCGGGTTCACCATCTCCTGGGCGATGGAGTGCCGGGAACGCGGGTTGCTCGCCGCCCCGGATGCGCCCCGGTTTGGCGACGGCGCGTCGCTGCTGGCGACGATCGACGCGATCGCCGCGCGGAGCGGCATCGGCAACCTGCTGGCCGAGGGATGCGCGCGGGCCGCCGAAGCCACGGGCGGCGGGGCCGCGCGGTACGCCCTCCACGTCAAGGGACTGGAGATCGTGCCATTCGAGCCGCGCACCCAGACCGGGCTGGCGATGGGCTACGCCGCGATGCCGGTCGGCCCCCGCTACGAGATCGCCGAGCACGACTGGGACTTCGACACCCGCATGGGATGGCCCCATTCGCTGGACAGCGGCCGCACCCTCGGCATCCTCCGCCGCATCAACATGGACGATCTCAGCCCGGAGAAGGTCCGCAACTTCAAGGCGCTGGCCACGATCTGGGCCGCCGAGGACGCCCTCGACGTCTGCATCTTCGCCGGGCCGCCGACCCGGGTCTACACGATGCCCGACCTGGCAGGGCTGCTGGAGGCGATCACCGGGTGGAGCGCCTCGGACTGGGAGATCATGCGGCTGGGCGAGCGCCGCCTCCACCTCATGCAGCGCTACAACCGGCGCGAGGGGCTTACGGCGGCGCAGGACACGCTGCCGGACCGTTTCTTCGACGATCCCATCCCGGAGGGCGCCTGGGCCGGGCGCACCCTTGACCGCGCGCTGTTCGGCGCCCGCATCCGCCTGCTGTGGGGGATGCTTGGCTGGGACGAGAACGGCGCCCCCCGCGAGGAGACGCTGACCGATCACGGGATCGACGACGCGTCGCTGGCCGACCTGTGGGCCGGCGGCGCCGACTGACCGGACGGGAGACGACGCGATGAGCCATACGCCCGTGGTGGACAGCCACCAGCATTTCTGGAATCTCGACCGGTTCAGCTACTTCTGGATGCAGGGCGACGCGATCCGGCCCCTTCAGCGCGATTTCGGGCCGGACGACCTCGGGCCGCTGCTGCGGGAAAACGGGGTCGACGCCACCGTGCTGGTGCAGGCCCTGATGTCGGTGGACGAGACGCGCTGGTTCATGGAGACCGCCGCCGCCACCCCGTTCGTCGCCGGCGTGGTCGGCTGGGTGGACCTGCTTGCGCCGGATGTGGCCGAGGTCATCGCCGGGCTGCGGGCCCGGCCCGACGGGTGGACGCTGGTCGGTGCGCGCCACATGGTGCAGGACGAACCGGACCCGGATTGGCTGCTGCAGCCCGCGGTCAGGCGCGGCCTGCTGGCGCTGGCCGAGGCAGGACTGGCCTACGACCTGTTGTTGAAGCCCCCGCAGATCGCGGCCGCCACCCGCCTCTGCGCGGAGTTGCCCGAAGTCCGCTTCGTGGTCGACCACATCGCCAAGCCGCCCATCGCCTCCGGCGAGATCGCCGCGTGGCGGGCGGCGATGGCCCCCTTTGCCGGGATGCCGCATGTCTCCTGCAAGCTGTCGGGGATGATCACCGAGGCGGACTGGGCTGGCTGGCGGCCGGAGCACCTGGAACCCTATGTGCAGCAAACGATGGAATGGTTCGGCGAGGACCGGGTGATGTTCGGCTCGGACTGGCCGGTCTGCCTGCTGGCGGGCGGCTACGGCCAGGTCAAGGCGGCGCTGGAACAGGCACTGGGGCCGGTTTCGCCGGTGGCGAGGGCGAAGATCTGGGGAGGCAACGCGATTCGCTTCTACGGACTCGAACTCTAGTCCGGGACGCGGCCGGGGGCTACAGGTCAGGATTGGCGGCGAGGAAGTCGCGGGCGAGGCGCCCGGCGGCGGCGCGATCGTCCTGGGCGAGGTCGCCGTCGATCACGAGGTCGCGCAGCATCGCCTTGACGTGCTTGATCCAGATCCCCGGGGGGCGGCCGAACAGGGCCATCAGGTCATCCCCGTCGAGCGGGCTTTGCAGGAGGTCGAGGGCGGCCTCCTCCTCGAGCCGGGCGAAATGGGCGCGCAGGCCAGCCACGCGGGCGGCGGCGCGCGCCTGCTTGCGCTCGTGCGCGCTGGTGACGTCGGCGGCGGCAAGATCGAGCAGATCGTCCCAGTACGGCCCGGCCTCCAGCGCGAGGCGGCGCACCGCGCTGTCGGTCCAGCCTGGCTCGTAGGAGGCCGGGCGGCCGTGCAGTTCAACGATGGCCTGCACGCTGGCGGCGAGGGCGCGGTCGGCCCTGAGGCGGCGCAGGGCGCGTGCCGCGAGGTCGGCCCCGGCCCGCTCGTGCCCGATGAAACAAACCTCGCCGCTGGCGTCGAAGCCGCGGGTCATCGGCTTGGCGGCGTCGTGCATCAGCGCGGCCCAGCGCACGGTGGGTCGGGGCGGGGACTGGGAGACGACCCGCAGGGTGTGGTCCCAGAGCGCCTTTTCGCGGCGGGCGGGATCGGTCGCGGCGGCCGCTTCGGCGGCGAGCGGGGCGAGTTCGGGCAGGGCGGTCTCCAGCAGGCCGGTGCGGCGGAGCGTCTCCAGGCCGTTGGCGGCGTAGTCGCCGGTGAGCAGCAGGGTCAACTCCGCGAGGATGCGCTCGACGCTGATGCGGCGCAAATCGGAGGCGTGAAGGATCATCGCGGCCTCGGTTTCGCGGTCGAGGGCGAAGCCCAGTTGGGAGACGAAGCGGGCCGCGCGCAGCAGCCGCAGCGGGTCCTCCGCGAAGCGGTCTCCGGGGGTTCCGACCGCTCGCAACATGCCCTGGGCGATGTCGCCCTCGCCGCCGAATGGGTCGCGCAGGAGGCCGGTGAGCGGGTCGGCGGCGATGGCGTTGCAGGTGAAATCGCGACGGGAGAGGTCCTCGTCGAGCGAGACGCCGAAGCGGACCGAGGGGAACCGGGTGGCGTCGGGGTAGTGCTCGGCGCGGTAGGTGGTGACCTCGGCCTGGACGCGTCCGGGGTCCTCGCCGAAGACCGCGCCGATGGTGCCGAATCGCTCGCCGACGGTATAGACGGCGGCGGCCCCGGCCTCCTCGAGCTGCCGTTTCGATTCCGGGGGCGGGGCCGAGGTGGTGAAGTCGAGATCGGCGGGCAGATCGCGCGGGATGAGGGCGTCGCGGACGATGCCGCCAACGAGATGCAGGTCATGGCCCGCCGCGCGGAACCGCCGGCCGAGGCCGGAGGCCACGTCGCGCTGCGCGGGGTCGAGGCGGTCCAGCACCCGGCTCGGGCTGGGGGCGGGGGCGTCCATCCG
>JBJTKE010000480.1:0-1272 GCA_046096285.1 Chloroflexota bacterium | reverse complement strand
GCCCATCCCGCGTTCGGCCCTGGAGACCTTCGCTGCCACGCTGCCCGCCGACGTCGTCCGCGCCAAGGGCATCGTCGCCCTCGCGGAGGACCCGGACCGCCAGACCATCTTCCAGTTGGCCGGCAAGCGCTGGACCATCCGCCCCGGCGAACCGTGGGGCGCCGAACCGCCCCGCAGCCGCCTCGTCGCCATCGGTCTCCCCGGCAGCGCCGCCTCCATCGACTGGTCCCTGCTCGCCCCCTGAACCCGCGCCAGGCGCGTCCCGCCCTGCCGGCATGAGCATGGGCGCGAGCCCATCGGCCCGCGCCCACGCCGTTCCCCGGTCAGCGGCCCGACCGCCACCGGACCCCGCGTCCCAGCGCGGCCGCCGTCAGGTCGCCAGGCAGGTCTTGCTCCGGCACGCCATCGGCTCCCCGCCCATCGGGCAGCAATTCGCGCTCGTCTCGCAGGGCTTGCCGACCTTCACGCACCGGCAACGGCCCCGGCCGCTCTTCGTGATCTTGCAGATTCCGGTGCAGCAGTCGCTGTCGTTCCGGCAGGCGTTCTCGCCCGGAGACGTCCCGCATGGCCCCGCCGCCACGATGCCCGCTCCCACGCCGGCACCCGCCGCCCGCGCGCGAATCGCCGCCGCCAGCCCGCGCCGTCGCGTTGCTCCCCCGTTCAGCGCGCGCAGCGCCGCCTCGAACCGTTCCTGTTCCATCCCCGCTCTCCGGGCCTTTCGGCGTTTCGCCGGGCCGATGCCCGGCGCGTTCCAGTCTACCCCCGGACGCCCCTCATCGCGCCTCCGGCGGGCGAACCCCGCAACTCCGTCACTCCCGCCTCCCTCATTTGCGTGATTCCTCGTGGTTCATCCGCGCCAGCCTGTTTTCCGAATGTTCAAACCGCTTGACGGGTGTTTTACTAAGGGCGTGAAAGCAACACCCCGGGACGCGCCGGGGAGCGGGCAAGAAAGCCGGAACGGCTCCGGCAGCCCCGCCGCCAGGGAGGAGTCCACAAATGACCGCCATCATCGATCTCGTCAACCGCATCGCCCGCGAGGATGAGGGCCAGGACATGGTCGAGTACGCCCTCGTCCTCGGCGTCATCGCCATCGCCGGCATCACCGCCATCATCGCCCTCGGCCCCAAGATCGCCGACCTCTGGTCCGACGCCAACACCGGCGTCCCCGCCGTCGACTAACCGGCAGCCACGCTCGAAGGGGGGCAGCACGCGACGGGCCCCGACCACCAGGGCCGCCCCCCGCCGCCAGGCCCGTCCCCAGTCGCAGCCCCC
>JBJTKE010000479.1:0-5339 GCA_046096285.1 Chloroflexota bacterium | reverse complement strand
GCTCCGCCTCGGGGAGGCCGACCTCGTGCGCGAGGTCTTCAGCCGCACCTTCGGCATGAATCTTGTCGCGGTGGACGCCTCCGCGCGGTTCCTCGCCGGCCTTGCCGGCATCGCCGACCCGGAACGCAAGCGGCGGATCATCGGGGAGACCTTCGTCCGCGTCTTCGAGGCCGAGGCCGAGCGGGCGGGCCCCTTCGAGTTTCTCGCGCAGGGCACGCTCTACCCGGACGTGATCGAATCGACCACCGCCGACACCAAGGCCGCGGCCCGGATCAAGACCCACCACAACGTCGGCGGCCTGCCAGCCGACATGACCTTCCGGTTGCTCGAACCGCTCAAGTTCCTGTTCAAGGACGAGGTGCGCGCGGTCGGCCGCGAACTCGGGCTGCCGGAGGAAATCGTCGCCAGGCATCCCTTCCCCGGACCGGGCCTCGCCGTCCGCATCATCGGCGAAATCACCGCGGACGATCTCGACCTGTTGCGCCGGGCCGACGCCATCTTCCGCGCCGAACTCGACGCCGCCGGGCTCGCCCCGGAGATCTGGCAGGCCTTCGCCGTGCTGCTCCCGGTCCGCTCGGTCGGCGTCATGGGCGACGATCGCACCTACGGCCGCGTCTGCGCGCTCCGGGCCGTCACCAGCGAGGACGCCATGACCGCCGACTGGGCCCGGCTTCCCTACGACGTGCTGGCCCGCGCCAGCAACCGCATCGTCAACGAGGCGCCGGGCATCACCCGCGTGGTCTACGACATCTCCTCCAAGCCCCCCGCCACGATCGAGTGGGAATGAGGCGCCTGCCGCCGGCCGCTGCCATCCGTCCCGCCGGGCCTGTTACCATAACGCCGGAAAACACCCGTCGAGCCGCCGCGCTCGCGACCAGGAGAACGCCAGCGATGACTGACCAGGCCGCTCCCGTCACGGTCTACTACACCGACACCTGACCGTGGTGCGATCGCGCGAAGGAGTTCCTTCGCCAGAACAACATTCCCTACGTGGAAAAGGACGTCGCCCGCGACTACGGCGCGGCGATGGAGATGATCAAGCTCAGCCGCCAGCAGGGCGTGCCGGTGACCGTCGCCGACGGCGAGGTCATTCTCGGGTTCGACCGCGCCGCCTTCATGCGGCTCGCCCAGAAGTACGGCGGCCCCAAGCGGCCCCCGCTCGGCATCCTCGCCGCCGACGCCGACGAGTACCTGAACCGGCACCCCGAGAAGGCCGCGGGCCTGCCCGAGGGCATCAAGGGCGTCTACGTCGGCAAGGTGCGGCCGGACACCGTCGCCGCCCGCGCCGGGATCGAGCCGGGCGACGTCATCAGCGGCGTCGCCGGCAAGCGGACCCCGACCATGAGCAAACTCGACTCGCTCATCGACGCCCTGAAGACTGGGGACAGCGTGAGCGTGCATTTCTGGCGCGGCAAGGAAGAACACATCTCCCGGCTCCAGTTCTGAGCCCGGGGCGGGGCGCCGGCTCCCGGCGCCCGCCCCGCTGCCACGCCGCCCGCGCCCGGAGCGTGCCGTGATCCCGATCGATGACGTCGAGGCGCTCAAGCGGATGGCCATCGCCATGCTCCTCGGCGCGCTCGTCGGTCTCGAACGCGAGCACGCCGACAAGCCCGCCGGCATCCGGACCTGCATGCTCGTCTCCCAGGGTGCGGCCTTGTTCATGCTGGCCGGGCTGCTCATCTCCCGCGAGTTGACCCTCTCCGGGCAATTCAGCGATCCCGGCCGGGTCGCCTCCACCATCGTCCAGGGCATCGGATTTCTCGCCGCCGGCGTGATCATTACCACCGGCCGGAAGGTGCGCGGCCTCACCACCGCCGCCGGCATCTGGGTCGTGGCCGCCATCGGCCTGCTCACCGGCGCGGGGTTCCTGCTGCTGGCCGGCGTCGCCACCGTCGCCACCGTTGCCGCGCTCTACCTCGTCAAGAAGTACTTCGAGGGCGGCTCCGCGCGCGACGAAGACCAGGCGTCCCCTCCGCCGGGTTTTGCCTGACCCCAGGCCGGCGGGCCACCGCCTGGCAACTCAGCGATGGAGCCAGTCGGCCTCGAGCGCCGCCAGCGCTGGCGCATCGAGTTTCGGCGCGTCATAGGCGCCCGCCGCCCGCCGCTGCCGCAACGCCTCGTAGAGCGTCACCGCGCAGGCCACCGAGATGTTCAGGCTCTGGACCATGCCCATCATCGGGATGAACAGCGTGCCGTCGGCCCCCGACGCCGCCTCCTCGCTGATGCCCCGCATCTCGTTTCCGAACACCAGCGCGGTCGGCTGCACGAGATCCGTCCCGTAGAGGTCGAGGCTGTCCGCGTCCAGCGCGGTGGCCAGGATGCGGAACCCCTCGGCGCGCAGCCGGGCGTAGCACTCCCCGATCGATGCGTGATGCACCACCTCGATCCACTTCGCGGCGCTGGCCGAGGTGGTGCGCGCGAACGCCTCCGGGCGCTCCTCGACCGGGTACACCGCGTGCACCCGCAGCACGCCCACCCCGTCGCAGGAGCGCAGCACCGCGCTGACGTTGTGCGGATCGTCGACGTGCTCGAGCACTACCGTCAGGTCGGGCTGCCGGCGCGCCAGCACCGTCGCCACCCGTTCCTGCCGGCGCCCGGTCCGTGGCCAGCGCTGCTCCTTCACCGGCGACGCCTTCGCCAGCGCCCGCCGGTCGGCCGCGCCCACCGTTCCTGCCTCCCGCCGATCCACGCCGCCGCTCCTGCCGCCATCCGCGCCCGCCATCTCAACCGCGATGAGGATACCGCGCCAGCACCGCTGGGCCCTGACCCGCTTGACGCCGCAGCGGCCGCGGCGGACGATGCGCGCCGCCCGGGCGGGCCAGGCCGTCCGGCCATCCGGCCCGGCAGGAGAAACCGCACCATGACCGACCACGCACCGCGCGGGCACCACCCCTGGGTGGCGGGGCTGCAGGGAACCATCGCGTTCGCGCTCCAGGCCGTTGCCCGGGGAACCGATCCGTCCCCGGGCCTGCAGTTGATCCACGCCGGCAAACTCGCCGACCGGTACGGATTCGACGGCTTTTTCCTGGGAGACCACCCGGCCTGGGCGCCCGAGGCCTGGATGCACCTCGCCGCCGTCGCCCTCGCCACCGAGCGGGTCCGCCTCGGCCAGATGGTCGCCGCCGTGCCCTACCGCACGCCGCTGCTCACCGCCCGGGTGCAATCCGACCTCGACCACCTCAGCGGCGGGCGGTCCGTGCTCGGGCTCGGCATCGGCTGGAACGCCGCCGACTACGGCCTCGGCGCGAACGAGTTCGACCGCATGGGCATCCCCTACCCGCCCACGCCCGAGCGGCAGGCAGCCCTCGAGGAAGCGGTCCACCTGATCCGCGGATTGTGGAGCGGGAAGCCGTTCACCTGGGCCGGGGAGCACTACCGCGCGCACGACGCCTCGGTCGCGCCGCCGCTCCAGGCTGGAGGGCCGCCGCTGGTCATCGCGGGCGGCGGCAAGCGCACCCTGGACCAGGTGGCCCGGCTCGCCGACGCCAGCAACTTCGGCCCGGGTCCCGCGGGCGGCACCGACGCGCCCGCCGACGCCGCCGCCCGGCTTGCCCTGCTGGATGCCGCCTGCGACCGCGCCGGCCGCGATCCCGGCGACATCCTGCGCTCACACTTCACGCACTGGCTGATCTCGGCGGAAACCGGGCGCGAGGTTGCCGCCAAGGTCGCCCGCTACTTCCCAGACGGCCTCGACCCCTTCTGGGGCGCCTACCTGGTGCGCGGCACGCCGGAGGAAGTCGCCGCCTGGTACCAGGGGTTCGCCGACGCCGGCATTTCCTACTTCGTGGTGCAGACCCTCGATCCGTTCGACGAGGAGACCATTTCGCTGCTCGGAAACCGCATCGCGCCGATGGTGCGGCCGGCACGCTAGCGGGCGGCGGAACGATGTCCGCCGCCCGCCGCCGCAATTGTCCGCATTTTCCGGAACCGGATCACTCCTCCGAGCGGCCGCCCGGCAGCAACGTCAGCCTGGACGCCGCGGCAAGCGGCGAGCCGTTCACCACCGCCCCCGGCCGGGGCAGGCTCGGGGTCTGGATCAACCGGTCGAGCTCTCCCGCCATGGCATGCAATGCCCGGTAATCGTCGTCCACGGCGCTCAACGGGTGCCCGGAACGGCGATCCAGCGCGCCCGCGATGGCCCGCCGCAGGATTTCCGCGTCTTCCAGGTCAAGATTCAGGCTGATGAACCGCATTGCTTCCTCGTCCGGGCGGCGTGGTCAGCCGGATGGCGCAGAAGTCCCGGGTTTCCTCGCCTTCCCGTCACGGGTCCGGGGGGAAACGATGCGGCTTCCAACTGACTCGACGTGTCGTTTGCGGATAACGGGCCTCCCCACCCCATCCCCAAGTTGTGGTAGGGTACGGGGCAACGGACAAAGACGCAAGAGGGGTGCGTTGCGTTCGTTGGGACCGTGCCAAACAGGCACATGTTCGTTCGTACCGGCAGCCCGCACCGCCGGCGCGAGACCACCCCGCATCGCTGAATGACGTGCCGGAGCGGCCCGCTCGGGATGGCGGTCACGCTTCGCACGGTCGAGGGAGGGCCCCGCAATGGGTCGTGTGACGGATTGGATGCGCGAGCAGGGCGGCCCCGCCGCTGCCGCCGCGCTTGCCGGCGTGTTCGGCGCTGCTTCGGCGGCGCTGGCGGCCAGGCGCGATGACGACACGGACAGCGACCGCCGCGCCAGCGACGACGCCTCCGGCGACGGCGAGGAGTCCGGTGGCCGCGGCGCCGACGACCAGCAGACCGGGTCCGGCGCCGAGACCGAGGCCGACGCCGGAGACCGCAAGTCCGGGTCGGGCGATGGCAACGGCTCCGGCGAAAGCGGCGGCAACGGCGACGGTGGCGACGGTGGCGGCGGTGGCCGCAACCGCGACGCCGGCCCCTCCGCCGAGGGCGGACGCAACCGCGATGGCGGCGGCCGCAACCGGGACGACGGCAACGGCGACGGTGGCGATGATGACGGCGGCGATGACCACCTGAACCGCCAGGAACGCCTCCAGCAGATCATCATGCGCCAACGCGGCAACAACGCCCCGGATGCTGGCGATCCCTCCGGCGGCGACAACAGCGGCGGCGACACGTACGGCCCGTCCGCCGCGCAGCAGGCCCCTCCGGGCGCCGCCCCCGTCGCGGGCGCTGGCACCAACGGCAACGCCTCCATCCAGACCCCCGACGGCGGTGTGCTGGCCGGGTACAACCCCGCCACCCAGTCCATGACCGCCTCCTCTGGCAACGTCACCGCCAGCGTTGGCCCGGGTGGTCCGCTGGTGATCATCTCCGACGAGGAGGTGCTCAACGTCGACACCGGCACCAGCCCCGACACCCCCCTGCCCTCGCC
>JBJTKE010000478.1:0-6463 GCA_046096285.1 Chloroflexota bacterium | reverse complement strand
GCGCTTCAAGCAGGGGTTCGGCAGGCTGATCCGCAGCAGCCGCGACCGGGGCGTCTGCGCGGTGCTGGACCGGCGGGTGCTCACCAAGCGGTATGGCACGTCGTTTATCTCCTCGCTGCCGCCATGCTCGGTCCGGGTCGGCAGCGGGTACGATCTCCCGGACGCGGCCGCGTCGTGGATCGTGGAGGCAGGAAAGGGCAGCAAGCCATGAGCGCGGGCATCGGGCGGAATCTTGCGGTCGAACTGGTGCGGGTCACGGAGGCGGCGGCCCTGATGGCGGGCCGCTGGATGGGACGCGGCGACAAGGAGGCGGCCGACCAGGCCGCCGTGGACGCCATGCGGACGGTGCTCAACACCATCGAGATGAACGGGGTGGTGGTGATCGGGGAGGGCGAAAAGGACCACGCCCCGATGCTCTACGTGGGCGAGCGCCTCGGCCGCGCCGAGAGCCCGCTCGTGGACATCGCGGTCGATCCCATCGACGGCACCCGGCTGCTCTCGCAGGGGATGCCCAACTCCATCGCCACGGTGGCGGTGGCCGAGCGGGGGGCGCTGTTCGAGTCGCGCCACATCATGTACATGCAGAAGATCGTGGTCGGGCCGGATGCAGCGGGGGCCATCGACCTGCGCGACGGAATCACCGAGAACCTGAAGCGGGTGGCGGCCGCCAAGAACAAGGAGGTCCGCGACCTGACGGTGATCATGCTCGACCGCCCGCGCCACGACGAGCACATGCGGGAGGTCCGCGAGGCCGGCGCGCGGCTCAAGTTGATCACCGACGGCGATGTCGCGGGCGCGCTGGCGGCGGCGATGCCGGAGTCGGGGGTCGACCTGCTGATCGGCATCGGGGGCGCGCCGGAGGCCGTGGTGGCGGCCTGCGCGATCCGCTGCATCGGCGGCGCAATGCAGTGCAGGCTGTGGCCGCGCAACGACGAGGAACGGGCGGCGGCGGCCGAACTGCGGATCGACACGTCGCGGGTGCTGGACGCCCGCGACCTTGCGGGAGGATCAAACCACTTTTTCGCGGCGACCGGCATCACCGATGGGGAGTACCTGCGCGGGGTCCACTACTACGGCGACCGCGCGACCACCCAGTCGGTGGTGATGCGTTCGGCGACCGGCACCGTGCGCCGGATCGACGCGACCCATCGCATCGACAAACTCGACACGCTTTTCGGCCTCGAGTTCGATTGACCGGGCTCCCCGAAGCCGATCACGCGGCGTGATTGTCGGGTCGGCAGGTCGGTGCTACGCTACTTTCACCCGTGGAGGGCGACACGTTCCTCTGCCCTCATGCACCCGGGGTTTCCCGGTCCAGTTGCGGCCCGTCCGATGATCGGGGCTGCGCGTTCGCGGACCGGAACGGCACTCCAGGCGATCCATGGCCGCTCAATTGCAGATACAACCCCGAGGCTAGGCTTGAGCCGCGCACCGCGCGGCAGCAGGCTGCTGGCCGCATGCGAATGTGGCAGGCCCGGCACACCCGGGCACCGAGTTCTGGTAGGGCGGCCGACCCGGCTGCTGGAGGGAGTCCCGCTTGACCGTCGATGATGCGCTCGAAGAAGCCGCGCCGCCGAAGAAGCGCGCGCCTCGTTCCCGTGCCAAGCAGCCCGCTGCCGAGGCGTCGGCCGCTCCGGTGGACGGCGATGGTCACGGCGGCGCCGACGCGGTGGTGATCGCCGTCGCTGGCGGGGATGCCGACGCGCCGAAACCGGTCCGGATCCGCAAGATCACCGTGGCCAGGGAGGATCGCCCGGATGGCGAGGCCGGCCGTCCGGCCGCCGCCATCATCGTGGCCGAGCCGCGCTCATCGGAGCCGGCCGCCGCGCCCGCTTCCGAGCCGCAGGACGACCGCGGCGGCCCGCCGCAGCGGCCCGAGGCCGAGTGCCGCCAGGTCAGCGCGGATATCGCCTCCAAGCTCGAGCTTGCCGGCGCCGTGCTGGACGGACTGGCCCCCAAACTCGCAGAGCCGGCAGAATCCGCGGCCGCCGGCGAACGCCGGGAGGGGGCCGATGGCGCGCGCGATCAGCAGCGCTCCGAAGGGGATCGCCGCCAACGGGACCGCAAGCGGGGGCGTGGTTCGGGCGGCGAGCACGGCGGCCCGGGACCGTATGGCGGCCAGCAGCAGCAGGGGCAGCACCAGCAGCAACACCAGCACCAGCACCAGCAACACCAGCAGCGGGGCCAGCAGCACGGGTCGTCGCAACAGAAGCAGCAGCATTACCAGAAGCAGCACTTGCCCCGGCCATACGAGCAGCCGAAGGCCAACCCTCCCACGATCACCATCGGCGAACTCGATGCCAAGTCGCCCGAGGAACTCGCCGAGATGGCGCGCGAGTTCGACATTCAGGGGTTCTCCCGGATGTCGCGCGTCGATCTGATGATCCGCATCCTTCAGGGCCAAACCGAGAAGGAGGAGGGGGTTTTCGGCGACGGAATCCTCGAAATCATCGAGGACGGCTTCGGCTTCCTGCGCGGGCCGCGCTATCTGCCGGGTCCGGACGACGTCTACGTTTCGCAGTCCCAGATCCGCCGGTTCGGGCTGCGGACCGGCGACCGGGTGTCGGGCCAGGTCCGGCCGCCGAAGGACAACGAGAAGTTCTTCAGCCTGCTCCGGGTGGAAGCCGTCAACGGGGTGGACCCGGACATCGCCCGGAAGCGGCCGTCTTTCGACGGGCTGACGCCGATCTTTCCGCTCGAGATGATCGATCTCGAGACGTCCCCGACCATTCTCTCGACCCGCCTGCTGAACCTCGTCGCGCCGATCGGCCGCGGCCAGCGCGGGCTGATCGTGTCGCCGCCGAAGGCCGGCAAGACGATGCTGCTGAAGTCGATCGCGAACGGCATCAGCAGCAATTGCCCGGACATCCACCTGATGGTCTGCCTGATCGGCGAGCGGCCCGAGGAAGTGACCGACATGCGCCGGTCGATCGAAGGCGAGGTCATCTCCTCGACGTTCGACGAACCGGTGGAGGACCACACCAAGGTCGCGGAGATGGCGCTCGAGCGCGCCAAGCGACTGGTCGAGGGCGGCCGCGATGTCGTCATCCTGCTCGATTCCATCACCCGGCTTGCGCGCGCCTACAACCTCGCTGTGCCGCCCAGCGGCCGCACGCTCTCCGGCGGCATCGACCCGGTCGCGCTGTACCCGCCCAAGCGGTTCTTCGGCGCAGCCCGAAACATCGAGGGCGGCGGCAGCCTGACCATTGTCTCCACCTGCCTGATCGACACCGGCAGCCGGATGGACGACGTCATCTACGAGGAGTTCAAGGGCACCGGCAACATGGAGTTGCACCTCGACCGGAAACTGGCCGAGCGCCGCATCTACCCGTCCATCGACGTGCAGCGGTCCGGCACGCGCCGCGAGGAACTGTTGCTCGACGACCACGCCCTGCGCCAGGTCTGGACGATGCGCCGGATGGTCTCCATGCTCGGCGGCAGCGAGGGCACGGAACTCCTCCTCGCTCGCCTGGCGAAGACGCAGACGAACGACGAGTTCCTCGAAACACTCACCAAGGACATCTGAGGACGCCGTTGCCCCGCCATGCGCCCGGTCCCGCCGCGGACCGGGCGAATGGCAGTTCGGCCGCGGCGCTACCTGCCGGGCGCGGGGGTGTGCCGTCGCAGGCGCTCGTCCGGCCCGGCCATCGCTTCGTCCTGCACGATGAAGGTCTTGCCCTCGGTGGTGGTCACCGCGCCGGGGTTGCCGTCGCGGTCCATGGCCACGATGTTGACCTCCCCCCAGTAGGCGTCCTCCAGGGCAATCAGGTCCTGGGCAGCGAGCAGGAGGGCATCGTCAAGGGTGCTGCCGAAGCGCATCGCGGTCACCACCGTGTGCGCCGTGCACAGCCGTTGCGCCATCTCGCCGCGCCCGGTGCAGGCGGCTGCGCCGTAGCGGTTGTCCGCGTAGTTCCCGGCGCCGATGATGGGGGAGTCGCCGAGGCGCCCGGGGTATTTCCACGCCCAACCGGAGGTGCTCACCCCGCAGGCGATGTTCCCGCGCCGGTCCCGGGCGATGACGTTGACCGTGCCGTGGACGTCATCAGGCATCTCCGGGTCGCGCGTCAGGCCGGCGACGAGTTCCCGAACACGATCCATGTACGCGTCCTGCTGCTCCGGCGCTTCCGCGAGGCGGGAGCGCCAGACCGCGGCGGACTCCGGCGTGAGCAGGTCGCTGGCGGCGAGCCCCATCTCCCTTGCAAACCGGTCGGCCCCCGCGCCGACGATCAGGACATGGGGCAACTCGTCCATGACCATCCGGGCGAGGGCGATGGCGTCCTGGTGGCCGTGCAGGGCTCCCACCGAGCCGGCGGCAAGCGTTCGTCCGTCCATGATGCTGGCGTCGAGTTCGACGTCGCCAAGAAGGTTCGGCAGGCCCCCGAACCCAACCGAGGGATCGTCCGGATTGGCCTCCACGAGTGCGATGGCCGCCACCACCGCATCCAGGGCGGAGCCGCCGCCACGCAGCACGTCCATGCCCGCGGGGAATCCAACCGCGGCGTTGGAGCTGGCGACCAGGATGCCACGTTCGGTCATGGGTGTCCTCCTCCGGCAGGCCCCGGGGGGCGGCTTGCGGCTTCGGCCAGCGCCCGGCTGACCTCGTCCATGGTCCACTCGGGAATGGGCGAGCGCCGGCCGTCCTCGACCAGCCAATAGCCGGACCCGGGGGGCAGCAGCCTCCCGATCGCCGTGAGGCCAACCTCGACCCCGGCGGCGGCTGCCTCCGCCGCATCGGCCGACTCCGGGGAGACGGCGACGAGCAGGCTGCCGGAAGCCAGCATCCCGAGCGGATCGAGGCCAAGCGCGGCGGCAATCGCCGCGGTTTCGGGGTGAACCGGGATAGCGGACCGCTCGATCTCGGCGCCGCAGCCATTGGCGATGGCGATCTCGCGGACGCCCATGCCCAGCCCCCCTTCGGTGGGGTCGTGCAGGGCGCGGACCCCCGGAACCCTGGCGAGGGCGCGGGCCGCGGCGGCCACCGATATGCCCGGGCTCCGCGTGAAATCGCGCGCTCGCTCCAGCAGCGGAGCAGGCGCCCGGCCCTCGAGCGCCGGGCCGAGTTCGCGGGCAAGGAGCGCGGTCCCCTCGACGGCGATCGCCCCGCTGACGAGGAGGACGTCGCCGGGCAGCGCGCCGCCCGGGGCGAGCAGGCCAGCTTCGTCGGCTGCGCCAAGCATCATGCCGACGAGAATCGGTCGGTCGATGCCAGCAGTCACCTCGGTATGGCCACCGACGAGCGCGATGCCGCGCCGGGCGCACGCCTCGCCGAGTTCGGCGAACTGCTCCTCGACCTCCGATACGGTCGTGCCGTCCGGGAAGAGCGCGGTCACCAGCAGGAACCGCGGCTCGGCGCCCATGCAGGCGAGGTCGTTCGCGTTCACCTCGACGAGGTAGCTCGCCGCGCCCCGCGTCGCGAAGGTGATCGGATCGGACTTGGCGACCAGCACGCCGCGATCCACCAGGATGGCGGCCGCGTCCCGGCCGATGCCCGGGCCCACCAGCACGGCGGCGTTCGCGGGCGCATGGGCGGAAAGCAAACGGTCCAGCACGTCGGCCGGAAGTTTTCCGACATGGAGCCGCCGGTCTGGCGCGATGGAGCTCACGCTGGGATCACCTGCCTCGTCAACACGGCATCTCGTCGAGCCGGTCGTCACCGGAACCATCGTCCTCGTCGTCGTCCGCCTCGCCGGGGTCATCGGCCCGCAGTGTGGACACCACGAGCTCGGCCTCTGCGAGCATCTTCTCGCATCGCGCCGCGAGGCGCATCCCAAGCGCGTAGCTGGCGATGCTGCCGTCGAGGGAGTGGTTGCCCGACTCGAGCCGCGCAACCACCTCTTCCAGGGCCTGTTGCGCCTCCTCGAAGGAACCGTCCGCGAGGGCGCGTTCCCAGCCGGCGAACTGCTCGTCGCCGCTCATCTGGCTGCCGCCCTGCGCCGAGCCGGTTTGGGCAGGTGGGTCTGCGTCACCCAGGCGTCGATTTCCCCCTCGGCAAGCCGGGCTTGAATCGCCATGCCGGCGCTGGCATCGGACGCGCGAACGAGCGGACTCCCGCCGCCAGCGGGAGTGATCACGGCGTACCCGCGCGCCAGCACGGCCTCCGGGTCGAGCGCCCGGAGCGCACGGGACTGCGCCGCCACGGAACCCGCACGCGCGGTCACCGATGCATTCCAGGAACGGGCAATGGCATCCGAAAGGCCCGCAAGGCGAAGGCGGCGGGCGCGGATGTCGCGGGCCGGGCCGGCAAGCGCGAGCCGCCGACCGGATGCGGTCACCGCGCCGGCGGAGCGCCTGAGCGTGTCCTGCATCGCCGCGTCGAGCGCAGCGTGCAGCTGGGGGTTGGGGGAGGGGGCGGTGGCCGCGGATGGGGTGCTGAGTTCGGCGGCCGGGGAGGGCGGGGCCGGGCGCATGTCGGCCCCGACGGCGGCATGGGTGAGGGCGGTTTCGGGGCCTACTTGCGCGCGGC
>JBJTKE010000477.1:0-1966 GCA_046096285.1 Chloroflexota bacterium | reverse complement strand
GCACGCGGCGGGGCGGCATGGCCCGGCGGGCGGGGAGCCGGCGGCCGCCTCGCGGGGCGGCAAGCGGGCTGCCGGCGGCGTCCGTTCGGGGTCTCGCGCACGGGCGCGGCATGGTATCGTTCCGGCACGGAGTACGGACGTTGGGTTGGCCCGCGGCGCTGCCCGGGAGATGAGGAATCATGGCGAAGCAGGAAGAGCGCGAGGTCACGGCGTTCATCGAGATCCCGCGCGGCAGCCGGAACAAGTACGAACTCGACGAGAAGACCGGCCGCATCATGCTGGACCGCGTCTTGTACAGTTCCGTCCACTATCCCGCCGATTACGGCTTCATTCCCGAAACCCTCGCCGGCGACGGCGACCCGCTCGACATCCTCGTGCTCGTCCAGGAGCCGACCTTCCCCGGCTGCATCATCCCGGCCCGCCCGGTCGGCGGCCTGGACATGGAGGACGAGAAGGGCTCCGACTTCAAGATCGTCGCCGTGCCCATCGGCGACCCCCGCTACGCCCACGTCACCGAGTTGTCGGACATGGGCGAGCACTGGGCGAAGGAGATCGCCACCTTCTTCGAGACCTACAAGTGGCTGGAGCCGGGCCACACCAGCATCCGCCTGTGGTACACCGCGGACGAGGCCTGGAACGAGATCGTCACCTCCCGCGAGACCTACCGGAACGCCCACAAGTAGCGTCGCCGCGGCGCGCCCGGCGGGACGTCTCCCGGCGGCGCCCACGCGCCTCACGCCTCACGCCTCACGCCTCACGCCCCACGCCCCCGCTCCGATCCCCGGAGCGGGGGCGTTTCGTCGGTCCGCGCCTTTGATTAGGCCAATCGATGGTGAGGAGTGGAGGATAAGTCCGCGAGATGCCATACTGGAGATAGCGAAGTTTTCGCTAGATTCTGTGGAACGCGTGGACAGGGTGGCGTGCGCCACCAAGCCCGGCAGCGCTCAATCGCCGGGGAGAAGGGATTCACGATGAGTGTTGTTCTCCGACGACTCGTGTTGACCCTCCTGGTCGCGGCGGCTCTGGCCATGCCAGCAGCTTTCGCACCCGAGCAATCAGTCGCCCAGGTGGGCTGCAATCCTGCCTACGTGGCGACCGACACCTACTGCGTTCCCTGGACAGACTACGACCTCAATTGCGACGACATCGGCTGGGCCCAGGTCTACCTCTACGACGGAGCCAACGATCCCTATGGCCTTGATTCGGTCAACGAGGTCGATGACTGGATCACCTGCAACAAGCCATGGGAAGGCGATTACGGATGGGGCGGAAGCGGCGGGAGCGGCGGGAGCGGCGCAGGCGTGGCCGTAGCATCCGCGAGTTGCGAGCCGGCCTACGTCAACTACTGCATCCCGCCGGTGTACGCTGCCGGAGACCTCTCCTGCGCCCAGATGTACGCGCAGGGCATTTCCTGGATCCAACTGGCATCAATCGGCTGGGATCCGCACGGCTTCGATTCTGAGGGAGACGGCTGGGGCTGCGAAGGCTGACCAGCAAAAAGATCCCTGATTGATGCAAACGCCCGACCGGGATTCCGGCCGGGCGTTCGCATCGTTTGTGACTGCGGGCGCTATCTGCCACTTGCTCTCGCATCGGGGTAGGCCAATGCTGGCAGCATCGTCGTACCCATTCCCCACCCATCTGATCCTCGACGCAGGCAAGCCTCAACCTTGACCGGGACGGCGCTGCGCGAGCACCCCCCTGCACGCTGTCCGGGGACGGTTCGGCGCGCGCAAGCCTTTCGCCCCTGTGTCGCGGAACACCGCCGCGCCGTGCCGCCGCGGACTGCCGCCCCAATCCCCCGGCCCCATGATGGCTCCATCGCCGGCGAGCGCCGGCCCGCAAGGAACCGCATCGACGAGAGGAGCCGATCATGTCCGCGAACGCCATCGAGACCACCGGAACCGCCGGGATCGCCGCCGCCAGCGTCAGCACCCGCCGCCGCTTCGCCCTCGGGTTGCTGCCG
>JBJTKE010000476.1:0-2959 GCA_046096285.1 Chloroflexota bacterium | reverse complement strand
GAGTACATGTGGAGCGGAGGCGACGGCGACACCCCGCCCGACCTCGACGCCGGCCGCCACGGCAACGCCAACCGTTGTGCCGACGCCTACCCCGAATCCGGCCTGCGTGGTCCCGGGAGATGGAACCCTGCAAGCGGCGATCGACAATGCCCCGGATGGGGCGACGGTTTGCCTTCAGGCCGGGACGTTCTCCACCACGAGTGCCTCCTACGTCGCCGTGATCACGAAGAACCTGACGCTCGTGGGCGAGGGCAAGGCGCGCACGTTCATCGATGGAAACGATACGTTTGGGCCGACTCCGTCGTACGCGGGCATCCAGATCGGGGCCGCCAACTATTCGTCGCAGATCACCGTCAACATCTCGGACCTGACCGTCAGGAACGCCAGGGCGAAGGACGGCGGCGCGGTCCTGATCTACGGACGCAGCGGGATGTCGGTGAGCATGACCGACGTGACGATCAAGGATTGCGTCAACGGGTCGGGCATCGCGCAGTTCACGGGCGCGAACGGCAAATTGACCGCAACATTCACCCGGGTGTCGGTGACTGGCAACACCACCGACCCCAGCACCACGCGCGGCGGCGGCATGTATCTCTCGGGAACGGTCACGTTGACCGATTGCGACATCACCGACAACACGGCCATCACGGAAGGTGGTGGCATCGCATCCGGTCCCGGGGCCGTGATCGCCATGACCGGCGGCTCGATTGCCCGGAACACCGCCAAATTCTTTTCTCCGGGTGTCTACGGCAACGGCGGCGGCCTCATGTTCTACTACGGCGCCTCCTCGTTCACGGCGACGAACGTGTCGCTGGTCAACAACAAGGCCGAGGGCTACGGTGGCCTGGCCCACATGGAGGTGGTCGGCAACACCTTGAGCCTGGGTGGTTGCACCGTCACCGGGAATGTCGGCCAGACCAGTTGCAACTGCGTCTCCGAGCAGTATGTGACGTGCAATGCCAGTTACTGCACCTCCGCCGCGGCTGCCCTGCTTTCGCCGCGGGACACCGGAATGCCGACCTCCCTGCCTGAGCCGTTGCCCGGGAGAATGCCGGACACGCGTGCGGCGCTTGACGGGAAAGTGGGTAGTACGTACTCATCACTTAAGGGGTATTGAGCCTCTTTGCTTCAGCCCGCAGACTGACCGTCCTTGACGGAGCAGTTCCATGGCTGGCCGTACCGCGGCCAAGCCTTGAGACCCAATGGGAGTCCGAAATCATGGATGACCTGCAGTTCGACCGGATCACTCGAGCGCTTGGTGCAGCAACCAGCCGGAGGAGCGCTTTCGCCGCAGCGGTAGGCGCCGCGCTTGGCCTGGACCGCGTTGCCGCCGTGAACGGCCCAAAGCGCCGAAAGCGGGCCGCCGCCGCCGGCCCGTGCGGCGACGGCTCGAACCGGGACAACCGCTGCACGAAGGCCAGTCAGTGCTGCACCAAGTACTGCGCGGGCGGGTTCTGCCGCTGCAAGCCGAACTGGACGACCTGTTCGCGGGCGGCGGATTGCTGCTCCGGCTCCTGCGTCCTCGGCAGGTGCGACGGCGGCTGCAACCGCGCCGGGTCCCGCTGCGAGGAGAACTTCAACTGCTGCTCGGGCCTCGCCTGCATCGGAGGCGTTTGCGCGGCATCGAAAAAGGCGACCTGCGGCGCCGGCAACTGCTCCGGGTGTTGCGATGGCACCACCTGCCGTCCGGGAGGTTCAAAGAAGGCCTGCGGCGCGAAGGGCGGAGCCTGTGGAGCCTGCATCGGCCTGAGCACGTGCACGGACCGAACGTGTTCAGCGCCTGCGCCTCCGCCAGCGCCAACCTGCTCGCCGGTTACCTGCCCGAGCGGGTGCTGCCAGAACAACGTCTGCCAACCGGGAACGGCCAGCGGCGCGTGCGGAAGCGGCGGCGCGGCGTGCGTCGCATGCAGCGGCGTTCAGGGGTGCCTCGGCGGGGTGTGCGCCCTTGTGCGCAGCCGCACGGTTGGCGCGTCCATCGGCGGCGCGGTGACCGACACGACGATCCAGAGCGCGATCGACGCCGCTCCCGACGGAGGGAAGGTTTGCATCCAGGCGGGCACCTACACCGCCAGCTCCGGCAAGTACATCGCGTCGATCAGGAAGAACCTGACCCTCGAAGGCGCGGATCAGGCCACGGTGCTGCTCGACGGGCAGGGGAGCCGGTGCGGGCTCGAGATCGGCGCGACCGACTACTCGTCGGCAATCACGGTGTCGATCTCGAACCTGACGGTCAAGAGCAGCTCTGGCGGCGATGGCAGCGGCGTGTACGTCTATGGCATTTCCGGCATGACCGTAACCATGACCGACGTGACGGTCAAGGATGGCAGCGGCGTCAACGGCGTAACCGTCGCGGCGACCACCACCCGCCCCGTCTTCAACGCCACGCGGGTGACGATGACCGGGAATGACATCCGCCCGGGTACTGGACGCGGCGGAGGCCTGGTGTCGAACTCGGTGGCCACGCTGACCGATTGCGTGATCTCGAACAACTCGGTCAAGACGCAGGGAGGCGGCGTCACGGTCCTGGGGGGATCGACGTTCTCGATGTCGGGCGGATCGTTGAGCGGCAACCACGCATACCTGATCGGCACGAGTTACGGTGAGGGCGGCGCGTTTTCGGTGCTGGCTGACTCGGCGTCGCCAGCCACGATCACCCTGACCAATGTCTCGGTCACCAACAACACCGCCGACGGACGCGGCGGCGTCGGGTACTACCAAGGCGAGGGTACGACTGTGACGATGACCGGTTGCACGGTCAGCGGGAACACCGCGCCAACCTGCAGTTGCGTGTATCACTTTGTGTCGTCGAACTTCGTGTGCACAACCACCTACTGCACCTAGGACCATGCCGGCTTTCGAATCCGGGAGAGGCGCAAACCCGGCGCCAGCCCCGCCGGGGATGCGCGCGGCTCGGGCCGCTCGGGTGACTTCGCCGTCGGGGCCGCCGGGGGGCGTCGGG
>JBJTKE010000475.1:0-2548 GCA_046096285.1 Chloroflexota bacterium | reverse complement strand
GACCCAGCGTCGTGGGCCGGCCAGTGCCGCCCAAGCGGATGGCCCTCGCTTGCGCGAGGGCCATCCTTCCAGTCACGCCCCGAGGGGGGATAGCAGGGGCGGGCGTGGCCAGAGGTGAGGGGCGGGCGCCGCCGGATTGGTCCGTCGGCGACCGCGGGCGTCAGCGGTCAGCAGGTCGACCAGGCCGGGTTTGCCCCGGACTTGCCGTTGTAGCGGCGGCACTGGTCGCCAATCACCGAGGTTCCATTCTTCGTGATCGTCGCCTCGGCACGGGTGTAGCTGGGGTCCCACTGGAGCAGGACCTGCGACCCGCTGTTGCCGTTGTCCAACGCGAACGCCGTGTTGCCGGTGATCGAGGCGGAGTTCGAGAGCGACACACGGTTGTTCCGTCCTGCCTCGAAGTGGAGACGGCCGCCGCCCTCGGACGGTTCGGCTCGGCTGCCGAGCGAAAGGCCGGAGTTGTCGCCGGTCATCGAGGCGGCGACGTTCATGACGACTGCGAGTTGGCCGAGGGTGAGTTGCCTATCTCCCTCGCCAAAGGGCTTGTAGCCGCCTCCGACCTTCCCCGCCGGGGTTCCGGAGATCGTGGCGCTCCCTTCCATGGCGGCTCGCGCCGCGCCGCCGCCGAACAGCGCGGCAAACGCGGCATTGAGCCCCGCCCGCTGGGTCGCTGCGCCGCCGAGAGCGGCGGCAGCCCAGTCGAATCGTTGCTGGTCCATTCGGCTTCCCTTCCGGGCGCTCGCGACCGCCGGGAGGACCCGGCCCACTGCCGGCCCGCCCATCCGCGCCTGCGCTGCTCCCGGCAGCATGCGCCTCGGGGAATCGGTGCACCATCACGAATACCCAAACGAAATCCCCAACGAAATCCCCAACGAAGACCCTAACGAAGTGCGGAATACCACAGAAATATGAGTGCACCACCGCGGCGCGCCGAGACGGCCGCCATGCGCCGGGTCCCGGAGTTGGCCGCCGTTCCGGCCATGCGAGAACGAAACGGATGGGGAGCGGGCCGGGCATGGCGCAGGATGAACTCGCCTGCGCCTCGGGCGTGTTCGCCGAGACCACCGGGGTCGGCGGCCGGCCTACCAGCCGCCCCGCAGCCGAACCCGGCGCCCCGCCCGGCCGCGCCGCCTGCGGGGTGGCGTGGATGGTCTTCGCTCGCGCCGCAGCGGGCCGGGGAAATGTCCGGCCGCGGGGCGGTCGCCGCGCAGACCGCGTGCGCGGCGACCGTGACGGCGCGTGCACCCGTCATCCGTGCACGGCAACGGCGTCCGGGGAACGCTGGAGCACCTCCAGCGTCCCCGGGACGTTCCTGGCCCGCGGGTGGCGGGGGTGAACGCTAGACCCAGGTCCCGCAGTCGACCGTGACCGGGTTGGCGGTCGTCGTCCAGAGCTTGCAGTCGCCATCGTTGTTGCCGGTCACGTTGCTGGTGGTCGTGCCCGACACGGCCACCGTCAGGGGCGGGTACCACGCGGACCGCATGATGCCGCCGCAGCCTTCCGACGTCGGGGCGCTGTTGGCGGTAATCAGGGTGGTGCCGGCGATCGTCAGCGAGGCGTCCACGCTCTGCGCCAGGATCGCGATTCCGCCGCCCCAGTACCGGGCGGTGTTGCGCTGGATGGTGGTGTCCCTCACGGTCACCGAGGCGTCGTAAATCTCGAGCCCGGTATCGCCGTTGTCCTCGATGGTGCACCCGGTGAAGGTCAGCGAGCCGGCATACATGAGGCATGCGCGGCCGCTGCGGGCAAACGTGGTGTTGGTGATGCTCGCCGTGTATGGGGCCTGGTTGTAGGTGTCCGCCTCGAACAGGAGACCGTAATCGCCGTTGTCCGAGAAGGTGCAGTCGTTCATGAGCAGGGACCCCGAAGTTGCCGTGTCGCCGGGACTGAACATGACGCCATAGGTGGAGTCCGTCAGGATGAGCGGGCTGTTGGTGACGGTGGTGCCGGTCATCGAAAGATTCATGGCGCTCGAACGTCCGTACGCCTCAAGGTAGATGGGTCTGGTGCAACCGTCGAACGTGCAGCCGTTGGCCAGGTGGCTGCCAACCCCCGCCCAGATGCCGTAGGTTGCGTTGGTGAAGGTGCAGTCGGTGACCAGGAACGACACGGTTTCGTGCCTCCCGCTGTAGAGCAGCGCCTCGTCGTCCTGCTGGGAAGCGGACGACGCCAGGTCGAGGCCCCGGAGCGTCACCGTTCGCAGGGTCGAGGTGTCGGTCTTGTCTTCGGAGATGATGGCGTAGTAGGAGTCCGACGCGGTCGGTGGCGCGTACTGCGCGCGATCCGGCGTCAGCTTGACGCCGGTGACCCCGGGGCAGGCGGCCAGGGTGACGTCCTTGGTGACGAAAATGCCGGTCGGGTAGGTTCCTGGCCCGAGGAAGATGGTGTCGCCGTCCGCCGCCGCCGCATAGGCCGCGTTCACCGAGGTGAAGGGGCAGCCGCTGGCGCAGACGGTCGCCATGCAGGGCGGCGCGGGCGGCGCGGGCGGGGTGCACTTCCGGGTCTGGCAGGTCGTCCCGCCGCAGCAGGTCTGCCCGCTCGTGCACTT
>JBJTKE010000474.1:0-6447 GCA_046096285.1 Chloroflexota bacterium | reverse complement strand
GTCCGGGTGGTCAGCCACGCAAATGGCACCGCGATCAGGACCGAGGTGATGGCCACGGCCGCGACGAGGACGAGGCTGTTGATCGTGGTCTCGAGCGTCCGCCAGCGGAACAGCGAGGACCAGAGGACCGGGGAAGCCGCGGACCGCATCACGAGGTAGACGACCGGCGTCAACACAACGAGCAGGACGGCCAGCGTGGGCAGCAGGAGCAGGAGCGGCACGCCCCGGCGCTGGCCCACTTTCGCGGCAAGCGATCGGGCGCCGCCGCCTGCCCATCCGGTTCGAATCGCCTCCGAGGACGTCAGCGCCATCCCTGCACCAGCTCCTGAAGCTGCCAGACTCCAATCCCGACCCAATACGTCGGAATTCCGGAACGATACCCCCCTGATTTTTGACCGTCAAGAATAGCCGGTCGCACCCCCGACAGATGCCTGCTATTCTCCTGCCTCGCGCGATGCGCGCCCGACTGGACCGCTACAAGGAGCGCACCGTGAACGGATCGAGTGAAGCTTCAACCGCGCCCGGCGGCGGCCCGCGGGTGATCGCGGAGATCGCGCTCAAGACGCTGGGAGTCGTCGCCGCCGCCATCGTGCTCTCCTGGCTGGCGATGCGGCTGAGCCACTTTCTCATCGTGATCCTGTTCGCGGTGCTGCTAGCGACCGCGATCGACGAGCCGGTCTCCTGGCTGCAGGAGCGCGGGGTTCCGCGCCCGCTCGGGATTTTCCTGCACTACGTGGCGCTGATCGCCCTGTTCGCGATCGCCATCATCGTGCTCATCCCGTTGGTGACGACCGAGGCGCGGCTGTTGTCAAAGGAGTTGCCTGCCTACCTGCAATCGTTCGAGACGTGGCTGGACAAGTACACGCCGGGGCCGACCCCGCACTTCTCGATGGAGAGCATCGCCCAGGATATGCAGGGTCATCTGGGCTCGGTCGCGGATCGTCTCGAGCGGGTGACGCTCGATCTCGTGCGGATCGGGCTGTACACCTTCATCGTGCTGGTGCTCGGGTTCTTCCTGGCCGCAGAGCCCGACATCGTGGGCAAGCTCGCGGCCCGGTTCGTGCCGCAGCACAAGGACCGGATCGATCGGGTCGCGGCCAAGACGCGGGACCGGATCGGCGCCTGGGCGCGCGGCCAGTTGATGCTCGGGCTGATCTTCGGGACGCTGATGGGCGTCGGTCTCTGGCTGATCGGCGTTCCGTTCGCGCTGTCGCTCGGGATCGCGGCGGGCATCCTCGAACTGCTGCCCTACGTCGGCGGTCTGGTGACCGTGGTGCTGGCCGGGATCACCGCGCTGAGCGTGGGCTTCCCGCAGGTGATCATGGTGGTCGTGCTCTATCTCGTCCTCGTCAACGTCGAGTCGCACATCCTCGAGCCGTGGCTGTTCGGCAAGGCCATCGGTCTGCCGCCGGTGGCCATCCTGCTCGCCCTGCTGACCGGAGTGGAGTTGCTGGGCATCGCCGGGGCGCTGCTGGCCATCCCGCTGCTGGTGATCGGCTGGGTGCTGGTGGAGGAGATCTGGCCGCCGCCCGCCGCCGCCGATGGCGGAGCGGACGCAGCCGCGGCCGCCGGCGTTGCTCCCCCCGGGACCTGATCCGCCTGGCCCCGGCGCAAGCCGGACTGCCGCGCGCCGCCGGGCCCGGCCTGCGAGGTGACATGGTGCGGGTGCTGCAGATCGGCGTCGGCGGATTCGGGCGGAGCTGGGCGGACCTGGCGAGCGCCGCTCCGGGCATCGGATACGCCGGCGCGGTCGATCCCGACCCCGCGGCGAGGGCATGGGCGCGCGATGAGCTCGGCCTTCCCGGTGAGCGGCTGTTCCCCTCGTTTGCCGACGCGTTGCTGGGCGCGGAGTTCGAGGCGGTGCTGCTGGCGACCCCGCCCGCCACCCACCACGTCATCGGCCTGCAGGCCATCGCGGCCGGACGTCACGTGCTGGTCGAGAAGCCGCTGGCGGCGACGCTGGACGACGCCGCAACGCTGGTGGCCGCCGCGGCCGCAGCGGGCACGGTGCTGATGGTCAGCCAGAACTACCGCCACCGGCCCCCGGCGCGCGCCATGCAGGCCGCCATCCGCGAGGGCGCGGTGGGGAGGCTCGTGGCGGTCCGCTGCGCGCACCGCCGGGACACCCGGACCCTGTTCCCCCCGGGCAATTTCCGCTACGCGATGCGCCATCCGCTGGTCATCGACATGGCGATCCACCACATGGACCTGCTGCGGATGCTCACGGGGCAGGAAGTCACGGCGCTGGATGCCCGCGGCTGGCGCGTCCCCGACAGCCCCTACCTGCATGATCCGGCGGTTGCTGCGCTGCTGACGCTGGCAGACGGAACCATGGTCCGGTACGAGGGCGACTGGGCGACGCACGGCCCGGAAACGTCGTGGAATGGCGAGTGGGAGGTCATGGGCGAGGACGGGGTGCTGCGCTGGACCGGCGGCGTCGACGATGCGCTGACCGGCAGGGTGACGCTGGAGCGGTGGGGCGAATCTCCCCGCGAGTTGCCGCTGCCGGAGTTGCCGTTCCGCGACCGCGGCGGCACGCTGGAGGCGTTCCGGCGCGCGGTGGAGGAGGGGATCGACCCGGAGACCAGCGGGCGGGACAACCTCGGCAGCCTGCGGATTGTTTTCGGCATGGCCGAGGCAGTGGAGCGGGCGGAGCCGCCGGCGCGGCCCGGACTGCCGGGACGGTGACCGTCGAATGGTCGGGCATCGTTGTCGGCTAAGATGGCGCGGCGCGCGCGCAGGCGACGGGAGGGCAGGGAGCCGGCTCCCGGCGAGGGCAGGAGGTTGAAGATGAAGATCGGCGTGTTCCTGGTGCTCTTCTCCCAGCGCCCGTTCGAGGAGGCGCTTGACTATGTGAAGGCCGCCGGCTGCGAGGCGGTCGAGATCGGCTGCGGCGGTTATCCGGGCAGCGCGCACTGCAACGCCGAGGAGTTGCTGGCCGACGGAGGCAAGCTGAAGGCGTTCCAGAAGGCGATCGACGGCCGCGGGCTCGAAATCTCGGCGCTGTCGTGCCACGGCAATCCGCTGCACCCGAACCGGAAGATCGCCGCGGCGCACGATGCCGACTACCGCAGCGCCGTCAAGCTCGCCCAGAAACTGGGCGTGAAGAACGTGATCACCTTTTCCGGGTGCCCGGGCGATTCGGACAAGGCCGAGCGGCCCAACTGGGTGACCTGCCCGTGGCCGCCGGATTTCCTGGAGATCCTCGACTGGCAGTGGAAGGAGAAGGCGGCGCCTTACTGGAGCGAGGCCGCGAAGTACGCGAAGAAGCACGATGTGCGGGTGGCGATCGAGTTGCACCCCGGCTTCATCGCCTACCACACCGAGTCCTTCAACCGGCTGCGCGAGATCGGCGGCGAGACCATCGGCGTCAACTTCGACCCGAGCCACCTGTTCTGGCAGGGGATGGACCCGCTGGTCTGCGTGCGCGATCTCGGCGAGGCCATTTTCCACGTGCACGCGAAGGACACCTGGCTGGACCAGCCGAACATCCGCGTCAACGGCGTGCTCGACACCAAGCTCTACACCGACGAGAAGCACCGGTCCTGGATCTTCCGCACGGTGGGCTACGGCCACGGGCAGGAGTTCTGGCGGGCGCTCGTCAGCGAGCTGCGGCTGGCGGGGTACGACGCGCCGATCAGCATCGAGCACGAGGACTCGCTGATGAGCGTCAACGAGGGATTCACCAAGGCGGTGCAGTTCCTCAAGGAGACGGTCATCACCGAGAAGCCCGGCGCGGCGTGGTGGGTCTAGACGAGTCCTGCGGGCTTGTGGGCTCGTGGGCCTCGGGGCGTGAGCGCATGGCGATGCACCGGGCGGCCCCGCTGGCCTGAAGCCGGTTCCCGAGGTGAGGCATGACAGAGATCGGCGTTGGTCTGGTTGGGTACAAGTTCATGGGGCGGGCGCACTCAAACGCGTACCGCCAGGTGGCGCACTTCTTCGAGGTCGATCCGCGGCCGGCGATGCGGGCGATCTGCGGCCGGAACGAGGAGGCCGTGAAGTCGGCGGCGGCGACGCTAGGCTGGCAGGGCTACGAGACCGACTACCGGAAACTGATCGCCCGCGACGACATCGGGCTGATCGACGTCTCCACCCCCGGCGACACGCACAAGGAGGTGGTGCTGGCCGCGCTGAAGGCCGGCAAGCACGTCATTTGCGAGAAGCCGCTGGCCAACTCCCTCGCCGAGGCCCGGCAGATGATGGAGGCGGCGGAGCAGGCCGGCGTCGTCGCGATGGTCAACTTCAACTACCGGCGGGTGCCGGCGGTGCAGTATGCGCGGGACCTGATCGCGAGCGGCAAACTCGGGGAGATCCGGCACTGGCGCGCCGTCTATCTCCAGGACTGGATCAACGATCCGTCGTTCCCGCTCGTGTGGCGGCTGCGAAAGGAGATCGCCGGGTCCGGCGCGCTCGGAGACATCGCGGCCCACATCGTGGACCTCTCGCACTTTCTCGTCGGCAACATCGGCGAGGTGGTCGGCACCATGGACACCTTCATCAAGCGGCGCCCCACGGAGGAGTTTTCGCTGGGCGGCGCGGGCCTGTCGGCGGCGGCCGGCGAGCAGATGGGCGAGGTGACGGTGGACGACTCCACCACCTTTCTCGCCCGGTTCGAGAACGGCGCGACCGGCACGTTCGAGGCGACCCGCCTCGCGCCGGGCCGCCGCAACTACAACAGTTTCGAAATCAACGGCTCCAAGGGATCGCTCTCGTTCAACCTCGAGCGGATGAACGAGTTGCAGGTCTACTTCACCGGGGATGACGCGGGGTTGCAGGGCTTCCGGACCATCAACGTGACCGACGGCTGCCACCCCTATGCGGCGGCGTGGTGGCCCGCCGGGCACATCCTCGGCTACGAGCACACCTTCACCCACGCCATCAAGGACCTGATGGACGGGATCAAGGCCGGGGTCTCGCCGGCGCCCACGTTCCGCGACGGCTTCCGCTGCCAGGCGGTGCTGGATGCCGTGGAGAAGAGCGTGGAGCGGCACGGCTGGGCCGCGGTGGAGCAGGCCTGAAGTCTCGCGCCGCCGATCCCGGCGCAGGCGATCGGGCCGCGGCCCGGAGGCAACTCCGGGCCGCTTTCCGTTTCGCACGGGTGCGGGATCGCGCTGGATCGATGAGCGCGGCCTGTCAGCGGAGGGCCTGGCGCACCCGCTCGCGTTCCGGGCCGGAGAGCAGGTCGAGCGCGCCGTAGGGGTCGGGATCGGCGGCGGTGCGCATCGCGGGGCGGTCGCCCGCTGCGAGGGCGTCGCGGATGCGGCCGGCGGCGGCGGCGCGCAGCAGGCCGCGTTCGAGGGCGGCGAACTCGCGGGCATCGTCGCCGGAAATGGCGGCGCCCATCGCGGCGCGGGCGGCGGGCAGCAACCGCGAGATGCGGCGGTAGTCGGGCGGCAGGGCGGCGGCGGCCTCGCGCAGCGCGGCGGCGAGGGTGACCCGGTCGGCGACGCCGCGGACGGCGGCCCAGTCGAGGGCATCGGGCAGGGGTTGGCCGGATGCCTCGACCGCGGACAGGGCATCGAGAATGGCGGCGTCGGGCCCGGTCTGGAGCGCGATTTCCAGACGGGTGACTGCGGCGCCCGCCCGGGCGAGCCGGTCGAGCCTGCGCCGCTCCACCGCCGAGAGCCTGCCCTCGACGCCGGGAGGAATCTCGCGCAGGAGGCGACGGGCGGCGGAACTGTCGCGCTCCCGCAGCGCGGAGCGGGCCGATTGCAGCCACCAGGCGCGATGCGAGGCGAGGTCGATGCGGGCGCGGCGCTCCTGGGTGAGGGCAGGGTCATCGGCGAGCAGGTCGCGGCTCCAGGCGTCGAGGATCGCCTCGTCGTCGCCCTGCAGGAGGGCGCGCTCGAGGGCATCCCAGGCGAGCGCCCGGTCGCGGGCGCGCGCGAGGTCGGCAGGCAGCGGGGCGGGGCCATCGAGCGCGCCGGAGCGGGCGAGGTCGGCAATGGCGGCGTGATCGTTGGCGCGGTCCGCGGCGGCAACGGCGTCGCGGGCGGCCGCGGCGCGGCGGGAATCCCGGATGGCGCGCCGCGCCTCGGCGGGTAGGGCGATGCCGAGGTTGCGGGCCTCCCCGTCGAGAGCGGCGAGGGCCGCGGCATCGTTGCGGCGGGCGGCGATGGTGGCCCGGGTGGCGAGGTCGCGGGTGAGCAGCGCATCGACACGGTGAGCCATCAGCGCGGCGGCGGGGTCGAGGCGCAGGCGGGGCCACAGCATGGCGGTGCGCTCGGCGTCGCTGGCGTCGAGCGCGGCGCGGAGGTGGTCGAGTGACTCCATCCCGGGCCGGCGGCCGGCGAAGTCCGCCGCCGGTTCGGGGCGCACGTCCGGGCTTGCGCCGAGATCGCGGGACCGCCGCTCGAGAATGGCGCGGGTGCGGGCGTCGAGGCCGAAGAGGAGATCGTCGTCGGCGGAGAGGCCGGCCGCGGTCCAGAGCCGGGCGGCGGCATCGAG
>JBJTKE010000473.1:0-10861 GCA_046096285.1 Chloroflexota bacterium | reverse complement strand
GTCATCTCGCTGTCGCCCAGGTGGTGGATGATCTCCCGCACGGACCACTCGCCCGGCGCTTCGCGCAGGTCGAGGTCCGCGGGGGTGATGCCGTCGAGGGCGGCGAGCACCTCCGCGTGCCCCTCTGCGTAGCGGTCGATCAAGGCGGCGCGTTCCTCGGCGTTCATCGGACTCGCTCCTGCCGGGAAGCGCCCTCCAACGGGCGCTTCCCGTTTCAGCGGCTTCAGCGCGCGGCACGCGAGCGGCGGATCTGCTCGGCATGATCGTGGCCGTGACCGCCGTACCAGGAAAGCCAGGTCTCGACATCGTGCGACTGGCCGTCGGCCCGGGCGCCAGTGCGCCGCCAGTCGGCGTCGGAGAGCGAGCGGAGGAGCGGCAGGGTCGCCGCGCGCGCGCCCCGGAACGCGGCCATCGAACCGTCCACGGGCAACCCGAGGTGGAGGTCGCGGGCGAATGCCTCGTGGTCGTAGCCCTGGAGGAGGGGATTCTCCTGGGCGAGCATGAGGCGGAGGTTGAAGGCGGCGGCCATTTCGCTGTCGCCGAGGTGGTGGATGATCTGGCGGACCGACCATTCGCCGGGGGCCTCGCGAGCCTCCATGCCCTCGTCGTCGATGCCGGCAAGCGCGGCGACGACCGCGTCGTAGCCCTCGGCGTACAGGTCGATCAGTTTTGCCCGCTCGTCGCTGGTCATCTGGTTCACGTCCTTTCTGGTGGCCGGCGTGCCGGGGGTCAGGCGCCCCAGGTCAGTTCCAGCACCCGCAGCCAGTTGCCGTAGCCGATGGCGCGGATGGTGTCCTCGTCGTGGCCGCGGGCGCGCATCGCCGCGACCAGGTTCTGCAGCCCGGAGGCGTCGCCGATGGCGGCGGGCATGGTCGCGCCGTCGAAATCGGAGCCGAGGCCGACCCGGGTGGGGCCGAGGCGCTCCAGCAGGGCATCGAGATGGTCGCACATGACCTCGAGCGCGGTGTCAGGCTCGCGCTGGCCGTCCGGGCGGAGGAAGCCGACGTGGAAGTTGAGGCCGACGAGGCCGTCGCTGTCGCGGATGGCGTCGAGTTGGCGCGCGCTGAGGTTGCGGGAGGACGCGGAGATGGCGTGGACGTTGGAGTGGGTGCAGACGAGGGGGGCGCGGGAGTGCCGCGCCACGTCCCAGAAGCCGGCCTCGTTGAGGTGGGAGAGGTCGATCAGCATCCGCAGATCGTTGCAGCCCCTGACGAGGGCGACGCCGAGATCGGTGAGGCCGGGGCCGGTGTCGCCGGTGCTGGGGAAGGCAAAGGGGACGCCGTGGCCGAAGCGGTTGGAACGCGACCAGCAGATGCCGAGCGAGCGCAGGCCCGCGGCGTGGAACACCTCGAGCGCGTCGAGGTCGGGGTCGATTGCTTCGGCCCCCTCCATGTGGAGTTCCATCGCCAGCACCCCGCGCTCGATGCACTCCCGGATGTCGGCGGCGGAGCGGACGACCCGGGCCTGGCCGGCGGACTCGCGCTCGATCCGGTGCAGGCGGGCGATGGCGCGCAGGGCCTCCCGCTGGGCGTGCTCGAGCGCCATCGGCGGCGGCATGGAGGCGGGGTCGGAGTAGGCGCTGGTCGGGGCGCCGATGCCGGCGGCGGGGTCCTCGACGTCGGGGTTGGCCGGCGGCAGGTCGATGTCCGGGTCGGGAATGAAGACGGCGAACATGCCGCCCGCGAGGCCGCCCTCGCGGGCGCGGGGCAGGTCGATATGCCCGCGATCCGAGCGCTCGAAAAATCCGCGGCCGGTGACGGGCATGTCGAGCAGGGTGTCGTTGTGCCCGTCGAAGATGGGAACCGGAGCGTGGGTGGGACTCATGCCGCCTCCTGCGGTGATGGGGAGGATTCGCAAACCCCTGTATCATGCACGACGCGACAGAAGGACGGAAACCGGGGCGCGCCGGCGCCGCCAGCCGGGCGGCGGGGGCCGGCCCGGGAACGGGAGAGGACGCGATGAGCGACGCAGCCATGCCGCAATTGCTGGCGGGCAAGACCGCGGTGGTGATGGGCATCCAGAACGACTTCTCGATCGCCTACCACATCGCCGAGGCGTTCGGGGCGGCCGGGGCGCGGCTCGCCATGTCGGTGGTGGACGACCGGCCGCTGCGGTACACGAAGAAACTGGAAGACCGCTACCCCGGCTCCTTCACCTTCACCTGCAACGTCGCGAACGACGGCGACCTCGACGCCATGCAGGAGACGCTCGGCACCCGGTGCGGCACGGTGGATGCCTACGTCCATGCGGTGGCCTTTTCGCCGAAGGAGGCGCTGTCGCTGCCGTTCGCCCAGACCACCCGCGAACAGTGGCAGATCTCGCTGGACATCTCCTCCTACTCGCTAGTGGGGGCCGCCCAGCGCATCGCCCCGCTGATGTCCGGCGGCGGCAGCATGATGGCGCTGACCTACCTCGGCGCGGACCGCTACTTCCCCGGCTACAACATCGCCGGGGTGGCGAAGGCGGCGCTGGAGTCCTCCATCCGCTACCTGGCGGGAGATTTCGGGCCGCGGCTGATCCGCGTCAACGGCATCTCCTCCGGGCCGCTGAAGACCGCCGCCGCGCGCGGCATCGACCGCTTCTCGGACATGTACGACACGCTGGCCGGCAGCGCTCCGCTGGCCCGCCCCTTCCACCAGCGGGATGTGGCCAACACCGCGGTCTTCCTGGCCAGCGACCTCTCCGCGGCGATCACCGGCGAGGTGATCTTCGTGGACAACGGCTACCACATGATGGGCATGTCGCTGCCGCGCGAGGAGTTCGGCGGATAGCGGCGGCGCGATGGGCCTGCTTTTCGCCTTCGTGCTGTTCATGATCTCCATCGGCGGCGGGATGCACCCGCTGGCCGCGGCTCCGGTGTCGCTCGCTGGCGGGTTCATCCTCGGCGGCGGGCTGCACCAGTGGCAGGCGCGGAGCCGGTCCGGGCGGGACCGCCCGTAGCGGACCGGTCCTCATCGAGGGCCAGCGCGGCCTCGGCGCGGACGTCGGCGTCCGGGTCGTTCGCTCGCGCCCGGTAGAGGGCGGCGCGCGCCTGCCTGCCGCCGAACCGGCCGAGCGCCCAGGCGGCATGGAGGCGGACCAGTGCTTCGTCGGGGCCTGCCAGCGCGGCGGCGAGCGCGACGGCGGCGTTGCGGGCCAGGCCCCGCCGCTTCGCCCGGATGACCGGCGTGCCGCGCCAGGTCGCGCGGAACTGCTCCTCGGTCATGGTCAGCAGCCAGGGCAGGGAGGGGTAGGCGTTTTCCGGCGCGCGCGGGGCGAAGCGGGGATCGGCCGGGCCGGAGGCGGCGGCGGCGTGGCAGTACGGACACACGTCCTGGCAGACATCGCAGCCGAAAACCCAGTCGCCCAGCAGCGGCCGCAGGTGGCGGGGGATGGGGCCGCGCTGCTCGATCGTCTGGAAGGAGAGGCAGCGGGGGGCGTCGATCTCGTAGGGGGCGACGATCGCGCCGGTCGGGCAGGCGTCGATGCAGATCGAGCAGCGGCCGCAGTTCCGGTCCAGCGGCGGGTCGGGTTCGAGGTCGAGGTCGAGCAGGATTTCGCCGAGCAGCACCCACGACCCGTGCCCCGGAACGATGATGCAGGCGTTCTTGCCGTACCAGCCGAGACCGGCGCGGGCGGCGACGGCGCGGTCGACGATGCGGGCGGTGTCGGTGACGCGGCGGGAGACGATGTCCCGGCCGAGTTGCCGGGCGAGGTCCTCGACGAAGGCGTCCATGCGCTGTCGCAGCAGGCGGTGGTAATCGGCGCCGCGGGCGTAGCGGGCGATGCGGCCGCGCGGAACGCCGTCGTCCGGCTTGCCGGGGTCGGGCACGTGATAGGCGAGCCCGACGCTGAGGATCGAGACCGGGTCCGGGTGGATGGTGCGGGGGTCGGCGCTTTCGATGGCGCGTTCGGGGGTGAACCAGTCGAACCCGTCGAGCCTGCCCGCGGCGAGGCGGGCGAGCAGCAGGGGCACGAGGGCGGAGAACGGCTCGGCGGTGGCGACGGCGGCGAGCGCGAGGCCGTTGGCGGCCGCCGTGGCGCGGACGCGGGCGGTCAGTCGCTGCCGGGGAGTCGGCGCGGGCAGGATCGGGAGCGGGTGGGACGGGCCGTTCGCCATGCGCGCAGTGTGACCGAGGGCCGGTCCTGCGGCCAGCCTGCCGGTGCACGGGGGGCGCGCGCGCGGGGTGGTCCCTTTTTCACCCGTTTTTCGGGTGAGCCGGAGGCGCGCCCTGCCCTACCATGAGCGGCAGTCTGCTGGCACATTGCGGAGCAGGCAGCGACCGGGTCATCGGGAAAGGATGTGGAGATGGGATCGGGAGGACCAGGCACCTACCGCTGGGGCTATCGCGACGCCAGCGGAAACTGGATCGACGGGGCCAACGCGCCGGCGGGCGCCATCGTCGGGTACTTCGACGAGGCGCGCAGGGCGTGGGTCGAGGGCCTGCCCGTGGGCTGGGTGACCACCTACAGGATGGGCTACCGCGACGCCGCCACCGGCCAGTGGGTGGAGGGGGCGACGGCGCCCGCCGGATCGGTCATCGGCTGGTGGGACGAGCAGCGGCAGGCATGGATCGAGGGCATCCCGCAGGGAACCGGCATCCGGACCGAGCAGCGGGTAGTGGGCACGAAGGACACCTATGTCGCGCCCGAGCCCGTTGTCGAGAAGAAGTCCAACTGGTGGCCGTGGCTGCTGGCGGCGCTTGCGGCGGCGGGGCTGCTGTACGGGCTGATCAAGTGGCGGGAATCGCAGAATGTCGCGCTCGTGGCGACACCCGCCGCGGTGGCGACCACGGTGGTGGAAACGCCCGAGGCTCCGGCGGAGACCGCCGCTCCCGCCGCTCCCGCCGCGACCGCCACCACGGCGCCGGCGCCCGCGGCCACCGAGGCCCCGGCTCCGGCCGCCTCTCCGGCCGCCGTCGCCACCGTTGACACCGGCGCCGTGCCGACCGAGGCCGCGGCTGCCGCGGGAGCGGCGGTGACCGAGGTGGCGGAGTTGGCCGCCCCCTGCGTGCCGAAGATCACCGCGCCCGACACTTTCATCGCGGGGCTGAAGGATGCGAACCTGCCGATCGGCGATACGGTGATCTACACCGCCGACAATGACCCCGACGGGTTGCTGGGCAAGGACGGCGGCTACGACGCGGCCTTCGGGTTTGCCGACACCAGCCTGCCGAAGGCCGACGGCCTCGCAGGCGGCGGCGTGATCGAGTTCTTCAAGAACCCCGACCTGGCGAAGGCCCGCGCCGAGCAGGCCGTGGTCGACGCGAAGTCGGAGGTCCGGGAGTTCTTCGGCCCGATCCTGGTCCGGCTCTCCGGGAAGATGGACAAGAAGCAGGTGGACGCCTACGGCGAGGCGATCGCCGGCATTACGGGCTGCGAACTGGCCCGGTAGCGCGCCACTCCGGGCTCGACCCCGAACCGCCCCGCCGGCATTCCGGCGGGGCGGTTCCCGTTGAGCGGCCCCGCGGATTCGGCGGGGTGCGGCCGCCGGGAAGGCTACCCGGGAAGCCGCGCCCGCAGGTCCGCGAGTTCGGCGCGAAGCTGGGGCTCCGGGGCGGCCTGTCCGGGGGTGAGCCGTTCCCCCTGCTGCAGGTGATGCTTGCGGTAGGCGAGATTGGCGGCCTCGTCGAAGAACTGCTGCTGCAGCCTGCGAAGCCCCGTTCCGCCGGTCTGCTGGGCGATCCGAAGGCGTTGCTTGCGGAGGGTGTCGTCGGTGACGGCCGCGAACTCGGCCGCGGTGAGCGCGCCCGATGCGACCTCCGGCGCGAGTTGCTCGCGCAGGATGGCGAGTTCCCGCCGGTGGGCGAGGTGCGCCACCAGCAGCAGGAGGAGCACCCCCGGCAGGGTCACGATCAGCGAGAGGCTGGCGATGCCGAGGAAGAAGTTGTGCTCCCCGTCGACCACCTGCCAGACGCCGGTGGCCCCGGCGTTCCACGCGGCGTGCAGGGCGACGGCGAGACACCATCCGAGGAACGGCACGACGAACCGCATGACGCCGCGGAAGTAGCGCCCGCGCGCCCAGCCGATGGCCGCGCCGATGATGCCGGTGTAGACGGCGTGCCCGAAGCCGCCGAACACGGCGCGGCCGATGAACAGCGCGCCCAGCGCGGGCAGGCCGTCGGAGAGATAGGCCTGCCCGAAGTAGAGGACGTTCTCGGTGAAGGCGAACCCGAGGCCGATCAGGGCGCCGTAGATGAGGCCGTCGAGGGTGTTGTCCAGTTCCCGGCGGTAGGTGTAGGTGAGGACGACGAGCGCCAGGCCCTTGAAGCTTTCCTCGACCAGCGGGGCGATGATCACGACGCTGTCGATGTCGCGGGCCATCGCGCTGAGGAAGATCGAGCCGAACAGGCTGAGCACGATCGCGCCGGCCGCGCCCCAGAGGAACGCCAGCGCGAGCGCCTTCGGCGGCTCCGGTTCGTAGCGGTCGAGGCGAAGGATGATGCGCCCGATGACGACGGCCGGGATGGTTGCCGCGGCGATGCTGAGCCCGAGCGCCTGCGGATCGGGCACGCCGGAAATGAGGATCAGCACCGCGCACAGCAGCAGGAGCGCGCCGATGGCCCAGAGCAGGGCCCGGGCGATCGCCCGGGAGGGTCTCCGGGCTGGCGGCAGCTGCGCCGGGGCCAGCGAGCCGTCGGGAAGCCGTGCGGGGAGGGCGCGGCCGCAGGAAACGCAGTACGGCCCGGTCTGCCCGGGCGCGTCGCACCACGGGCAGGGCGCCGGCGGACCAGAGGGCTGCGGTGGGGAAGCGCGATGGGGCTGCTGCATCACCCTGTCCTGTGTGAAGTGTCCCGGGTTCCGGGTCTTGCGGCGTCGCTGCCCGACAGGATAGCCGGTCCCGGCGGCAATGGAACGCGGCCCCGGCGGGATGCTCCCGCCGGGGCCGCGGCCGGTCCTGAGATCGGGCTGGGGCGGCGTCAGCGCACGTTGCGCTGGAGGAGTTTCCAGAACGCGCCGAACGCGCCGATCACGATCGCGATGTAGGCGAGCAGCAGGATGTTGTCCATGCCGGGCGGCACGTTGGCCTGGTAGCCCATGGCGATCATCGGGATCGGGCTGGCCGAGCCGCCGTTGCGGAGCAGCGTGAAGAAGGTTGGGCCGTAGGCGAGGACGATCAGCAGGAAGGCGAGGACCGTCCATTTGCCGACGCTGTCGAGGCCCCGCCAGCTTTCGCGGGGGCCGAGCACGGTTTCGGCCACCGGCATCTCGACATGGGCGCGCTGGCTGTTGAAGACGGTCATGATCAGGGTCAGCAGGAACAGGCCGCCGCCGACGGTCATCACGACGCCGCCGATGGCGGTGAGCTGGTTGGAAAGGGTCCAGTCCATGCCGGCGATGTAGCCGTCGACGTAGCCGGCCGCGCCGATCTCGGAGCGGCGGGGGATGCCGTCGATGCCGCCCCACATCTGCCCGCGGGAGAAGGTGAGCACCCCGATGGTGTACAGCCAGACGCTGAGGAGACCCAGTTTCGGCTGCCAGAGCGCCTTGCCGGTCAGGTAGGGCACGAGCCAGAAGCAGACGCCCATGATGGTCAGGGTGACCGCGGTGCCGACGGTGATGTGAAAGTGCCCGGGAATGAAGGCGGTGTTGTGCACCACCTGGTTGACGGTGTAGCTGGCGTTGACGATGCCGGTGATGCCGCCAAGGATGAAGGTGAGCATGGCCAGCAACTGGGCGGTCACGCTGGGATCGCTCCAGCGCAGCTTCGGGATCCAGCCGAGGAAGCCGGTTCCGCCGTTGGCGCGGCCACCCATCTCGAGCATCGCCATCATGGTGAAGGCGGTGATCAGCGAGGGGAGGGCGATGACCAGGGTGGTGAAGAAGTGGGCGGTCTTGAGCCAGACCGGCACGCCGGGATCGGTGTACTGGTGGTGCAGGCCGGTGGGCACCGAGAAGAGCAGGAAAAGCACGAAGACGAAGCGGCTGAGGCCGTCGCTGTAGATCTTCGAGCCGACCTGCTTCGGCAACATGCAGTACCAGGAGACGTAGGCCGGCAGCAGCCAGAAGTAGACGATGGCGTGGCCGGTGAACCAGAACAGGGTGCGGGTCAACTGGGGGTTGACCGAGTTGATGAGGCCGGCCGACATCGGCAGCAACTGGGCGAGCGCCTCGACGGCGATGCCGATGGAGGCGAGGTCCCACATGATGAACGTGAAGATCGAGGCGTAGGCGAGCAGCGGGATGCGCTCGCCCGGATGCTCCCTGCGCCACAGGCGCAGGGTCAGCAACTGGTTCAGGGAGACGAGCCACGTGGAGACCACCAGCAGCACCGCGCCGAGGTAGAAGGCGAAGTGGGCGGTCATCGGCGCATACATGGTGTAGAGGACGTTGGCCTGGTTGGTGAGCATGGCGAAGCCGGCCAGCACGACCCCCGCCGCGCCGAGCCAGAACACGCCCTGCCCGAGGAGGGCGCTGGCCATCGGCCGCTGGAAGCCCTTCATGGTGGTCAGCGTGAGGAAGCTGTTGGCGAAGGCGAAGGTCATGACGAGGGCGAGCAGGACGCCATGCAGCGTGAGCCCCTGGTAGTAGTTGTCGATCACCGGGCGGGTGTAGGGGTAGAGGTTGATATCGACCCGGTCGATGGCCTGCAGCAGGCCGATCAGGCCGCCGACCGCGAGGGCCACGAGTCCGAGCAGCAACTCGGCCCTGATCGGCCACATGTGCGCGGCGGGAAACTCGGCGGCGCCGGCTTCGGCATCGGCCGCGGCCGCGGCGGATGCCGCGGGGCGGACCGCGAGGCCGGGGTCGAAGGGGATGCTGCTCATGACACCACCAGCTTTCCGTACATCTCGTGATGGAAGGCCCCACAGTATTCGTGGCAGACGATCAGGTACTCGCCCGGCTCGTCGAAGGTGTAGGAGAACTGGGTGATCTGGCCGGGGATGAGCATGGCGTTGATGTCGGTGTTCCGCACCATGATGCCGTGCACGACGTCGCTCGAGGTCAGCCGGAAGGTGACGGTGGAGCCGAGCGGAACCGCGAGCGGTTCCTGCTGCTTGACGGGGTTCCACTGCCACATCTGGCCGAGCATGGTGAGGTCGTACTGGCCGTCTCCGGTCTGCCTGAGACCGAGTTGGTCGAAGGGCGCCTGCTTCGCGATGCCGACGGCATTGACGGCGCCGGCCGGGCCGACGAGGTGGATGCCGTGGCTGAACACCGAGGCGGCAACCGCCGCCACCCCGAGCGCGATCAGCACCGCGCACAGGGCGAGATAGATCTTTTCGAGGGAGTGGACCTTCATGGAGCCTCCTACTGCCGGCTCAGCAGGATCTGGTAGACGTAGTACCAGATGCCCGCCAGCAGCATCAGGAACAGGAGCATCAGCACAAATGTGGACTTTGGCTCCTGATGCGTTTCGTCCTCCGGTGGCTGGTGCGACTGCACGAGCGGGGTCCTGCCCTGCTCGGCGGGTCGCTGGTGCGCCCGCGGATCCTCCATTCGCCCGACCTCCTCCTTCCGATCCGGTCCCGTCACCGTCCGCCTTGCGGCTGGGAGTCGCCGATCCAGTCCGCGATCCGCGCGGCCGCGCCGAGGCACGCCGCCAGCAACAGCAGCGAGGCGGCCAGCGCCGGCAGGCTGGCCTCCGCGGCCCGCCCCTCGGAGACGAGGCTTAACCATTCCCAGATGTGGTGGATGCCGAACGCGCCCGCCAGCATGATTCCGACCAGCAGAATGGACGCAGCCGCCGACTTCACTGGACCGCTCCCTCGTCGCCACGCGGATGTGGTGGCGCGCATGTTATCGAATCTCTCCGGTGTTGCCAATGCTACCGTGGGCCCCTCCGGCAACGCCGCGCGCGCCTCCGCGGCGCCGGGCACAGTTTCGCCGGTGGGCCGTGCAGGATTCGTGCCAGCCGGGGCGGCGGCGTGTCAGTCCCGTGACAATCCGGGCATCGGGGAATGGTCCGGCGGTGGAATCGGCCTACTTGCAGACCCACTCGGCGCGGCGGCCCTGCTTCCACATCCAGCCGGCGGCGTTGGCATTGGCCTCGGGGTCGAAGATGTCCTCGTCGGCGAAGGGCGTGCTCTCCCACGTCGAGCGCACGAACTGGAACAGCCCGTAGGACCCGGAGGGGTTGACCGCGTAGGGGTCGAGGTTCGACTCGCAGCGGGCGACCCGGAGCATGTCCTCGCGAGGCTGATGGTAGCGGTCGGCGGCGGCTTCGATGATGGAGACGATCTCGCGCTCGGTCCATTCGGGACGCCCGTTGCGCCCGACTTCCGGTTCCGGCTCGACGGGAAGTTCGAGGTAGGCGTTGCTGAGCCAGCCCACCTGATCGCCGTAGACGACCCGCTGGAACTCATTCTGCATGACGCCGGTCAACTCCACGCGGGTGCCCGCCGGGACCACGTCGAGCGCGTCCTCCGCGGCGCTGGGGCCCGCGCGCAGGGTGAGGTCGACGGTGGTGCGGGCCACGCCCGCGCCGGGCCGTGGATCGCGGCTGTCGACGGTCTCGGCGTCCGCCGGGATGCGCTCGTCGCGGACCCGCGCGGCGGGATCGAGGCTGCTCGCGTCGATCCAGCCGAACATCCACATGAACTCGCCGTAGAGATACCCGTTCGCCTCGTCGCCGTAGAGGTTGAAGGTGCTGCCCGCGGGAACGAGGAAGACCAGCGGGGCGCCGGCATCCGGTGATTCCAGCAGTGGCGCGTCGACGAGGACGGCGGCCGGCCCGTTGCGGCGCGGCTCAGGCTGGCTGGGTGCCGCGCCATCGATCCAGCCGGAGACGCCTACCGCGGTGACCGGGTAAAAGTTGCCCTCCGGCGCGCCGTCGATCGCCAGTTCGGCGCCGGGTTCGAGCGCGAGCAGCACGCCTGCTCCGGAGGCTGGCGAGTCCAGCAGCGGCGTGGAGGAGATAACGGTGGGCCCGGCGAGGACG
>JBJTKE010000472.1:0-3739 GCA_046096285.1 Chloroflexota bacterium | reverse complement strand
CCCGCCGCCCCAGCACGTCCGACAGCTTCCGTCCCGCCAGCCCGGCATGGCTTGCCCACCGCTCCGCCGCCGCCGCGTCCGGCGTCTCGATGGTCACCACCTCCCCCGCGCACCCCGCGATCGCCGTGCCCGCCGCGAGGTCCGCCAGCGTCTCCCGGTCCACCGCCTCGGCCAGCCGCGTCAGCACCGCCGCCCACGCCTGCCTGCCTCGCCACCCTCCCGGCAGGGCCACGTCCGGCCCGCGTCGCGCCAGATCCGCGAACGGGCCGTCCGGGTCGTCCGGGTGCCCCTCCCGCTCCCAGCGGAGCAGGATCTCCCGCACCCGCCGCGGCGCGACGTAGCGGCTGCCCGCCTCCACCGCCTCGATGATCCCCGCCTCCACCCACCCCCAGCCCGAGCGCCCGCCCGCCACGGCCGCGGCATCGATCCGTTCCGCGATCTGCCCCAGCAGGCTTCGCTCCGCCGGTGTCGATGCCCGGTCGTTCGCCATCTCGAACGCCCGGACCGCCGCCCGCCGCCCTGGCGCGTCCTCCGGCGCCTCGCCCGGTCCGGACCCGGTCGTGGTGGTTTCCCGTTCTTGGTAATACGTCGTGTTGACCGGGCCAACGCTGGTTGGCCCGGCTGGGTTGGCCGGAGCAACATCGCTCGCCGCCGCAGGGCTGAAACCTTCGTTGCTCCCGTCAACAACGGTCTCCCAACCGGTGTTGCTCCCGCCAGCAATGGTTGCCCCTGCGGGAAGGGAATCGACACCGCCGCTGTCGGAGTCCACCCGCGCGGATGCCACGCCGTCACCGCCGCCGGGCACGAAAAAATCGCCGTCGCCGGCCGCGCCCGCCACCCCGGGCTGCGCCGCCGCCGGACCCTTCCGGGATGCGTGCCCCGCCCTGGTCCGCGCCGAGGCACGGGTCTCCTCGGCCTCGGCCCGCTGCGCGAGGCGTTGCCACACCGACGTCTGCCGCACCTCCGGCAGGATGCGGATCCACACGTTCCCGCTGTCGATCGGCGCGAAGCGCGGCGAGAACACCCGCCGCAGATAGCGGTAGACGGCCCGGTCCCGCTCCGCCAGGTCCGCCACCTTCAGCACGTCCCCCACCGACAGCGTGAAGTCGTCGTCGTGGTCCTTCACCCGGTAGAAGTTGTGCGGCACCTTCCAGCGCCGGCCCTGCGGGTCGGTGCGGTGCACCATCTCCTTGCGGATCTCGATCAGGTCGAGCGCCACCAGGATCTTGTTGATCGTGATCAGTTCCGCCCGGTCCTCGCCGTAGAAGTCGGCCTCCGACTGCTGCGAGGGGAAGGCGTAGCCGCGGTGCGGGGACTCCTCGCGGCGGTCCGTCCAGACCGTGTAGGAGTTGAGCAGTCCCACGCCCTTCAGCCCGATCAGCGGCGCGTACTGGGTCACCAGCGAGTTCCAGTGCCAGAACCAGCCCCGCCGCCGCTGGTCCTCCCCGCCGCGCGTCTCCGCCGGGACGGCCGCCACGCCGTCCGCCCTCGCCGCCGCCCGGGCCGCCGCTGCGCCCGCGCCCTTGCCCGCGGCCCGGTCCTCGCCGCCCGCCGCCGTCATGGCCGCCCCCTTCCGGCAAGACGGAGCCGCGCCGCGGCCCCGGCGGGCGCGGATTGCGGACAACCATCTTGACTGGCAGGCCGGAGCATGCCTAGAATGGGGGCGTCGCTGGGGTGCAACAAACCCTCCCTTGGCGGGGAATGGCGGCAAACGGTCGGGCGCTCGGCGTCCAGGGTCGAACGGGCAGTTTGGCGACGGCTGTTCGATCCGGGTGAGCGTCAGGCGATCGGGATACCCACAACCGGAATCACGGAAACGGTCGGCGTTGGCGCGCCGGCCGTTTTCCTTGTCCCGCCGCGCGGGGCCTCCCGGTTCGCGGGCGTTGGCGCGCTCGCGTCACGGGGCTGGCTCCACCGGCCGGATCCGGCCTCCGGGTCTGGGGCGATGGCGCTCCTCCTTCGCGTAACTCCTCGTTCACCATCCGGAAACGGCACGGCGCCGCCCCGCTCACGAGCCCGCCGGCCGGCCGATGCGGTCGCGGATCTCCCGGATCCCGACCCCCTCGTCCCGCCAGCGCAGCACGGCGCGCAGCACGTCCAGCTCGGTCGGGTCGAAGAGCAGATAGCCGCTCTCCGTCCGCGCCACCGGGCGGACGATGCCCTCGCGCAGGTAGTAGTCCATGTGCGTGCGCGGCAGCCCGGTCGCGGCCCGCAGGTCGCTCGTCAGCAGCAGCCGTCGCAGTTCGGGGTCCGCGCCGGCGCGCCCCATCGCCACGCCAGCCGGAATCGGGCCGGTGGCGGGGGCGCCGGATGCGTCGGTCATCGACATCGTGTTCGCCCTTCCTGCCGTGCGGGCGGCATGGTCGAGACGGCAGGCGCACAGATCACTCTGCACCTGCATAGTGCCCATCATAGGCAGGACTTCCGGGGATGTAAACCGTTTGCCCATCCGTCAACGGCAGACCGGTACCAACGGGCCGCCATGTCCCCGTTGTCACCGCTGCGTCCGTTCGGCAACCCATCGGGCGGTGGTTCCGTTGCCCGCCCGGCCAAGTTCGCGTGTCCGCCGGACAACCACGCCTCCGCAATCGGCGCAAAACCGCATTCGTACGCGTCGCGCCTCCCCCGGCCCCTCGGCGCATGCCGCGTCTGCGCAGCCAGCGATATACGTCGTGAACGAGCACTCGGGTGTGATGGGCTACGTCATCGCCCCCGCGGCCTGCGGCATAGTGATTCCGCCGCCGGAGCAATTCCGGGTTGCCCTGCCCCCGCCCGGAACGGGGGCACGCAGCGGCGGCCGCATCCGCTTTCAGTCACGTCTCCAGGAGGGTCCCTATGATCGCTGGTCTTTCCCGCCGTGCCGTTCTCACCGCTGCCGCCGCGCTTGGCCTCGGTCTTGGTTCCTTCGCCGGCATCGCCGCGCAGGACGCCACCCCGGAGCCTGCCACGCCCTGCACCACGCTGCTCGGCGTCGGCGCGGACGGCGACGCCTGCGTGAACGTGCTGCACCTTTCGCCGGACGGCCCGGCGGTCGACATCTGGGTCAACGACGCGAAGGCCGTCGAGAACCTCGAGTTCGGCAAGGCCACCGGGTACGTCGCGCTTCCCGCCGGCGACCACAACGTCAAGGTCACCCCGCACGGCGAGGGCGCGGACAAGGCAGTCATCGACGCCGACGTCACCCTCGACGGCGGCCAAGCCTACGAGGTCGCCGCCGTCGGCAAGGTCGCGGAGATCAAGCCCGCCATCTTCCCGGTCGATCTCGCCGCCCTCGAGAGCATGGATCAGGCCGCCATCCGCGTCATCCACACCTCGCCTGACGCGCCCGCGGTCGACATCGCCGTCAAGGGTGGCGACGTCCTCATCGAGAATCTCGCCTTCCCCGACGGAAGCGACTACCTGATGGTCCCGGCGGCCTCCTACGACCTCGAGGTTCGCCCGACCGGCACCACCGACGTCGCCCTCGATCTGCCCGGCGTCGCCCTCGATGCCGGCAAGGCCTACAGCGTCTACGCCATCGGCACCCTCGCCGACAACACCCTGACCGTGCTTCCGATCGTCTCCGCGGCCCCGGCCGCCGAGGCCGAGGCGACCCCCGCCTCCTGACCGCAAGCGCCTCATGGCGGCAACGCGACGCCGCGCGGGACAACCCGCGCGGCGTCGCCGTCTCCGCCCCGGAGACGTCCCGGCGTAAACCTGACGTGACGGCAAGCCCCGCCCGCCCCGCGCGGCATCGCCG
>JBJTKE010000471.1:0-7072 GCA_046096285.1 Chloroflexota bacterium | reverse complement strand
GGCGGTGTCTGCGATCCGGGGGCGAGGGTTTCCGGGCGGGCGGCGGCCATCAGCAGGGCGCGGTCGGCGTCGTTGAGGGCGAGACCGTCGGCCAGCATCCGGACGGTGGCGGGGTGCGGCCGCTGCTTGACGCCGCGTTCGAGATCGGAGACGGCGCGCTCGCTGAGACCCGCCTGCTCGGCCAGTTCACGCTGGCTGAGCGACGACGCCTGGCGAAACCGCCGCAACTGGTCGGCGAACGAACGTGTTCCGTCCATGAATGCGCTGTTCCGTGGTCATCCTTGCACCCCGGATGAGAAAGCGAGTCTAGCAAAGCTTTGCGCCCAGCGTGTGGTGACAAGGTGGAGAGGGTGGGGGCATCACGCATGGTTCGCCCCGGGCGCGAGGCGCATGCTGGTGTCGCTGGGGAATGGCCCCGGCAAGCGCAAGGAGCGAACCCCGAAGGAGGGTCACGATCATGGACGGAACGCGGTTCGACCGGATGGTCAAGCTGATGGCGCACGGCAGCAGCCGGCGCAACGCGATCCGCGCGCTGGGAACGGCGGCGGCAGGTCTCGCGGTGACGCGGCCCGGAGCGGACGCGGAGGAGGTGACGCCCGAGGTCAACCTCGGCGGCCCGTGCCAGCGCGACCGCGACTGCTCGAACGACGGCAAGTGTCGCAAGGGGCGCTGCACCTGCGCCGAGGGACACCGCCGCTGCAAGGGCCGGTGCCTCGACCTGGGGTCGAACAACCAGCACTGCGGGCGCTGCGGCCGCGGCTGCGGCAAGAACGAGACCTGCATCCAGGGCCGGTGCCGGCCGGGGATGGCCTGACCCCCCGGACATGAACCGTGAGACGGCGCGGGAGCGGGATCTTCGAACCCGCTTCCCGCGCCGGGCAGGAACCCGGCGGTCTCCCGCTGCGCGATGAGCTGGACACTTCCCGCGCACCGGAGATCCCGCCATTCCGCTCGCAAGCTTAGCTGGAGGGCTGCGCGCCCGCCAGCGCGGCTCTCCCGGACCTGGCCCCATCCGTTCGCCGTCATCGCCAGCAACCGCGGCCGGGCAACTCCCGGCGGCTGGCCAGGAAGGAGCACGAACATGGTGCACATCACACGAGGGCGCGACGCCCTCGGCATCGCGCCGGGAGCGACCCGGCGGAACGCGGGGCGCGCGCCGTGGCCCGGAGCCTCGGTCGCGGTGGCGTTCGTGCTGGCCGGGTCGGCCGCCATCCTGGCGGTGGCGGGCGTGAGCGCCCGGGAGACCAACGACCTCCACGGCGCGCCCCCGGTGGCCCCCTTCGACGGGAGCAGCCCGGAGCAGGCCGCGCAGCCCGCGGGCGTCGCGGCGGCGGCAGCCGCCGGGCAGAGCGCAGACTCGTCGGCGGTCGCGGGCGTCTGGACCGCCGGAATGGAGTCCGGGAGCTTCGAAGTCATCGTGCTGCCGGATTTCCTGGTTCCGGCCGGCGGCTGACCCGGCCAGCCGGCAGCCTGCCCGGCCATGCGGCGGGGAGGTGAGGCGCTTGCCGCATCTTCCGGCCCGGGGGCGGCTGCGCCCGTCGGCAGGTTTGCCGCGGAGCCGAATCGTTCACCCGTCCGCGCCCCGGCGCTTCCGCCGATGCGGAAGCCCGGCCTGGCCGGGAAGGAGGCATGAGATGACGAACCTCACCACCCGGATCAGCCCCGGCGGCGCGATCCGATCGCTCGGAATGGCCGCGGCGGGATTCGTTCTCGCGCTCGCCGGGGGCCTGGCGGCGACGCCGGCCTCGCCCCTCCCGGACGGCGTGCCCGCGGCGCTGGTGGCCAACCCGGCGCTGGCGGTCCCGGCGCGCGAGGCCGTCCCCGCCGCGGAGTTCAACACGGACCTCGATCCGCGGAGCCGCTTCGGGCTGCCGCGCTAGGACCTGCCCCGCCCGGGCAACCGGCCGGGCAATCGCCCTGACATCGACACGCAACGGCCTCCCGGGATCGCCCGGGGCGGCCAGGCGCGGGAGCCGCGCCGAACGCCCGGACTTCCGGGCGGCGGCAGGCTGCTCCCGCGGGAATGGAGCGACCTCATCATGGACAACTCGCGCATCCAACTCGGTGCATGGACCCGCAAGATCGAACAGGGAACGCGCTCCCGGCGCGGGGCGCTCGACGTCCACCGGGACCTCCGGCTCGACGAGCAGCAGCGGACCCGGCGCCGGGACGACGTCTCCGGCCAGCCCACCGTGGTGGCCGCCGCGGAGCAGGCCCAGGCGCAGGCCCAGGCCCAGGATGCCCGCGCCCCCCGCGAGTCCTTCTGGGGCGGGCTGATGGCCCGCCTGACCGTCCGGCGCCGCGCCCCCCGCCTCGGGTGAGCGCGGCGCACGCCGGGAATGCCGTCAACCTCCGCGCCCGCCACCAGACCGGAGCCCGCGCCGGGCGGCGCTCCGGGCGTGCCGGCGGAGTTCGTGCGCTCCCCACGCGCCGGATTCCGCCGTCACGCCCGGGGCGCCGCCCCCCGATCTCCCCGGACCATCAGCACCATCCGGACTCCGGGGTCAGATCCCGCGCCGGAGCGACCCCACGGAGGCCAGGCATGACCTTTCAGCAGGCGCGAGACGCCGGGCGATCGCGGCGGGCGTGGGATCCCCGCCTGACCGCAGCCGAGTTGCTCGATCTCGGGGGCCGGAATCTCGTCGCGTTCGTCATCCAGACGGCGGGATTCCTCGAGTTGCACGGCATCAGCCCGGAGACGTGGGCCGCCCACCTCGGGGCCGAGGCCGCCGCGGCGCTCGGCCCCCACGAACCCTGGGACGCCGACGAATTCATGGCGGCGATGCTGGTCAACTACGTCGCCGCCGGCGCGGTCGTGATCGACGCCGCGCTCGACCGGGACTACGCGCGGGCGGTTATCGGCAACCTGCCGCCGCCCGCGCTCTGCCGGGAACTCGGCGCGCCGCTGTCGGTGATGGATTGCCTGCACGAGATGCCTGCCCCCATCGCCGCCGCGGGCGGCCTGCGATGGTCGTGGCGGCGCGCCGGGCGCGAGGTGATTCTCACTGCCTCCCGCGTGCCGCCGCCTCCCGGAGCCACCGGGTCCTCCGCCGCCTGCGCCGCCGAACCGGGGGCGTAGCGGCGCCGGAACGTCCGCCGCCGGGGCGCGGGCCGGCGGTTCCGTCCTCCAGCACGACCGAACGCGAAAGGAGCCCATCATGTCATCACTCACGCGAGATGCCGGAAAGCCGCGCAGGATGCGCCTGGCGGCGCTCGCCGTCGCGATCGCCCTCGCCGTGCTCGCGCAGGTCCTGGCCGGGATGGCGCGAGGACAGGAGCGGATCGTCGGCGGCGCGCCCGCGGCGCCGGATTCGCTGCCGTTCATGGCCGCGATCTGGCACGCCGGGAAACCGAAGGACCCGGCCTGCGACGGCACGCTGATCGCTCCGCGGATGGTGCTTACCGCCGCGTCCTGCGTCCATGCATTTTCCCCCTTCCAGCCGGATGCCGCCGCCACCTACCGGAAACTCCCGGCGGGGGAGTTGTCGGTCTCCTTCGCCGGGCCGGGCGGCGGGGTGAAGGACTCCCCGCGGATGAGCGTGGAAAGCGTCGCGGTCCATCCGGGGTACGACATCGACCGCTGCCTCGTGCCGGACTTCTGGTTGCTGGTGTCCTGCCGTGACGACGTCGCGATCCTGCGGCTGGCGTCCGCGCCTGCTGGCGCGGCGCCGGTGGGGCTGCCGCGATCCGGGCAGAACGCCCTGACGCAGGCGGGCGCCGAGGTGACCGTGGCTGGCTGGAGCGCCGCGCGCGCCCTGAGTCCGGGCGTCGGCGCGCTTACCCGCGCCGCCCTCACGGTGTCGCAGCCGGGGCTGTGCGAGCGCCGCTACGAGGGGTTGGGCGAGCGCTACGGGATGACGCCGCGGGTCAGGTACGACCGGGCGGCCGCGTTCTGCGCCTATGAAGCGTCGGCGGGCCCCTGCTACGGGGAAATGGGCGGGCCGGCGCTGGCCCGGGCCGGCGGGGAGTGGGTCCAGGTGGGCGTGCTCGGTCCAGTGGCGTTCTGCGCCGAGGCGAAATGGCCCTCCATCTTCACCCGCGTGAGCGAGCCGACGGTGAATCGCTGGATCCGGCAGGCGGCCGGGCTGGAAGCCGGCAGGGCCGGGAAAGGAGCGAAGGAATGACCCGCGCAGGGTTTCGTCTGGCGGCCGCGCTTGCGGCACTGGCCGTCTTCGCCACGGTGACGGCCGCGGCGCTGCCCCCGGGGCTGCCGGCTGCGGCGCGAGCCGGAGAGCGCGGCGGCGTGGATACGCAGATCGTCGGCGGCAGGGTGGTCGCCAAGCCCGGGGCCTACCCCTTCGTGGCGGCGGTGGACACCCTGCTTTACGACGGCCCCCAGTACTGCGGCGGTTCGCTGGTCGCGCCGCGGTTCGTGATGACGGCGGCCCACTGCGTCACCGATCCCGGGGCCGAAGGCACGATGCCGCCGGAGATGCTGGCGGTGGCGATCGGTGAGACCGATCTCGACCAGATCTCGCGGAAGGACTGGTTGGCGGTGGCCCGCGTGGCCGTCCACCCGGGCTACCGGCCGGACCTGCCGGTTTCGCCCTTCGACGTCGCGCTGATCGAGTTGCGGGAACCGGTGAAGGGCGTGCCGGTGGTCGGCTTGCCCGCGCCGGGCGCGCGAACGGCGGGCCGCGCCGGGCAGCGGTTGACCGCGCTCGGCTGGGGAGCGAAGTACACGGCCGGGCCGGGCAGCCAGCTCCTGCGGAAGGTCGAACTCGACGTGGTCAAGGCCAGCGAGTGCCGCGATGTGTACCCGGACGTCGATCTCCTGTTCCGGGGCGCGGCCCACGTATGCGTGTACACGGTCGGCAAGGCGACCTGCCAGGGAGACTCCGGCGGGCCGCTGGTCGCCACCCGGGATGGCCGGATGGTGCAGGTGGGGATCGTCAGCTACGGCATCGGGTGCGCCGCGAACGGCTGGCCGGAGGTGGGGACCCGGGTCAGCAACCCGGAGATCCTGTCCTGGATCCGCGCGACCGCCGGCATGAAATGACCGGCGGCCCACTGAGGATGTCGAATAGTGAATGAACGCAATTTTTCGGCCGCGCCATACTCGCGGCACACGCTCTTCGCGATACCGGCTGCGCCCCCCGGCGCCGCCGGCCCTGCGCGGTCCGGGGGCAACGCGGGAACAGGAAAGGAGCCGATGATGGCGGGAATCTCAACCATGCGGTGGAGGCGGCGCGGGCGGCGGGCGTTCCTGCTGCTGTCGCTGGCCGCGTCGCTCGCCGCGCCGATGCTGCACGGGCCGGCAGTGGCCCAGGAAAAGGTCGCTGGCGGAACCCCGGTCAAGACCGGGACGATGCCGTTCGTCGCCGCGATCTGGGCCAAGCAGTTCCCGTTCGCGCCGCAGTGCGTGGGCACGCTGATCGCGCCGGCGACGGTGCTGACCTCGGCCTCCTGCGCCTACGACCTGTATGGGCAGGAGAACCTCCCGGCCGGGCAACTGGCCGTTTCCTTCCCGGGCAGGAGCGGCGGCATTTTCGATCAGCGGCGGCTCCGGGTGGCGCGCATCGCGCGGCACCCGGGGTATGACCCCAAGCGGTGCCTGGCGGGGTTCGGCTGCCCGAAGGACGTCGCGGTGCTGACGCTGGCCAGCACGCCGCCCGGCGTGAAGCCGGTGGCCCTGGTGGGGCCGGACGAGGTGCGCTTCGAGAACCCGGGGGACCGGGTCACCATCGCCGGGTGGACCGGGGACACGACCAACGCGCCGGGCGCGTACATGCTCACCCAGGGGGCCATGCCGCTGATCGAGCCCAGAACCTGCAAGACCCGGTACGAGCAGTCGGAACTCGGGGCCGACGGGTATCCGCCGGTCCGCGTCGATCTGACCGACATCTTCTGCACCTACAGCGAGGAAGTCGGTCCCTGCTGGGAGGAACTGGGCGCGCCGTCGATGGTGCGGCAGGACGGCGGCTGGCGGCAGGTCGGGATCGTCAACGGCATCGGATTTTGCGTGGCCGGCAAGTGGCCCGTGGTGCACACCCGGCTGAGCGACCCGGAGACCAACGACTGGATCCGGCGGCAGGCCAGGAAAGGAGACCGATCATGACCATGACCATGACCATGACGAGGCGCGCGCGTCTCGCGGCCGCGGTCCTGCTCGCGGCGTTGGCGGTCCTGCCCGCCGTGGCGCAGGCCGGGCCGGGCAGCAGGCCGGGCTCGGAGATCGTCGGCGGCACGCCGGTGGGGAGCAAGGCCGAGTTTCCGTTCATGGCCGCCGTGGACAACGTGAACACCGAGGAACCCTACTGGTGCGGCGGTTCGGTGATCGCGCCGCGGTACGTGGTGACTGCGGCCCACTGCGCCTACGACTTCGACCTCCTGCAGGTGGTGACGCCGGGGGAGCGCCGGGTCGCGGTCGGCTACCTCGACCTCGGGAAGGCGCCGGAGCGGGCCTGGATCCCGGTGCGCCGGGTGATGGTGCACCCGAAGTTCGACCCGGTACGGAGTGGCCTCTCCTACGACGTGGCGGTGCTCGAACTGGCCGCGCCGGTCACCGGGGTCACGCCGGCGCGCCTGCCCGCGGCCGGCGACCAGACCGGCGAGCGCCGCGGCGACGAGATGACGGTGATCGGCTGGGGCCGGAAGTACGCCTTCGGGCCAGCCAGCGCGCGGCTGCGCCAGGCGACCGTGCAGGTCGAGGCCGGGTGGCAGTGCAAGCAGGACTTCGGCGGCGGCGGGGACTTCTCGATCGCGCTCAGCGCCTGCTTCTACACCCCGGGCAAATCCGCCTGCAACGGCGATTCCGGCAGCCCGGTGCTGGCGCGGGAGGGCGACCGCTGGGTGCAGCGTGGCATCGTCTCCGGGGGATACATCTGCGCCGGGCTGAACATCCCGTGGTTTGGGACGCGCCTCAGCAACCCGGAGATCAACCGTTTCGTGCGGGAGACGGCGGGCCTGAAGGGATCGTGACGGCGGGCCCCTCGCTGTCCCGGTCATCTGCCCCCAACGCGACGGAAAACCCCCCACCCGCCGCGGCGGGTGAGGGGTTGGGGAAGGGGGCAGATGACCGGGACAGCGAGGGGCCCGCCGTCACGATCCCTTCAGGCCCGCCGTCTCCCGC
>JBJTKE010000470.1:0-2018 GCA_046096285.1 Chloroflexota bacterium | reverse complement strand
GCACCGATCCCTCGCACAGGGTGAAGGGAGCGTGGTTGGGGTGAGAGCAGATCGCTGGCCCAGCCCGGAGAAGAGTGTTCGGGGGTGAGACCCCGCCCCCGCGCAGCCCATCCCCGACCCACAGGAAACCCAACCGGAACTCACATGCGGCCCATTTTCGGCCCATGTTTCCCGTTTTTCACGATTCCTCCCGTATAAACTCCCGCAGGGCCGCTCGCCTGCGGCCCGCCCGCTCATCGCCCAGGAGGAGGGTTTCCGTGGACCACGCCTCGTTCGACCGCATCGCCCGCCTGCTCGGCGGCGCATCCAGCCGCCGCTCCGGCCTCCGCGCCGCCATCGCTGGCCTCGCTGGTCTCGCTGGTCTCGCCGGCCTCGCCGCCGCACCCACCCCCGACGCCCTCGGCAAGAGCCGAGGCAAGGACCGCGGCCGCGACACCGGCAAGTCCGTCCGCAAGACCCCCAAACCTGAGGGCCCCTGCGGCAACGGCTCCCGCAAGGACAACCTCTGCAAGAAAGACAGCCAGTGCTGCACGAAGTACTGCAAGAAGGGCCTCAAGAACAAGGACGGCCAGGGCCGCTGCCGCTGCATCCACAAGGGCAAGCCCTGCAAGCCCAACCAGACCTGCTGCGGCAAGTTCACCTGCACCGAGGGGTTCTGCCAGCGCCTCAAGCCGCTCGTCCCCACCGGCGAGCCCTGCCGCCCGAATGGCCGCGCCTGCGAATCCGCCGACGCCTCCTGCATCCCCTACTACCAGAGCGGCCCGTCGGGCACCTACTGCCTCATCGCCAACGGCAAGGCCTGCAAGGCCGCCACCGACTGCGGCTCCAAGGACTGCTCCGCCGGCGTCTGCGTCGCCGAGGTCTGCACCGTCTGCGCCTCCGGTTGCCCCTACACCACCATCCAGGCCGCGGCCACCGGCGTCGCCGACGGCGGCACCATCCGCATCGAAGGGGCCACCTACAGCGAGGACATCGTCGTTCCCGCCAAGAACCTCACCTTCACCAATTGCAACGGCGGCGCGGTGACCGTCAGGAACGTCGCCGACGACACCCGCACCTTCGTGCTGGGCGACTCCGCCGACACCGAACCGCATCCCACCATCACGATCCGCAACCTGACCATCACCGGCACCGGCACGCCACTGGCGGGCGATCCCTACCCCATCACCCCGCCAACGACCGGCGGCGGCGGCATTGAGGCCTACACCAACCTCATCGTCGAAGGACGGACCACGATCACCGGCATCAACTGGACCAACTCGGGCGGCGGCATCTACATGGACCCGTCGGACGATTCGCTCACCGTGACCCTTCGCGGCCAGGCCGAAATCTCGAACAACTTCGCCGCCAACGATGGCGGCGGCATCTACGTCGACGACAGCCGCACCAGGGTGATTCTCCAGGACGACGTCAAGATCACGGGCAATTACTCGACCGGCACCGGTGGCGGCCTCAACCTCGAATACGAAGTCAGCATCGAGATGAGCGGCAACGTCGAGATCTCGAACAACCGGGCCCTGGACACCGGCGGCGGCGCCTACATCTACTGCGGCAGCGACGTCCTCTGCATCAAGATGACCGACAACGTCAAGGTTGTATCCAATATCGCCTACGGCAATGAAGGCGGCGGGTTCTACTTCTACGATGCCACCGACACCTACCCCAACACCATGGAGATGGACGACGACACCCTCATCGCCGACAACCAGGTCGTCGACGCCGACACCTACGGCGCGGGCATCTACGCCAACGACAGCGGCTTCAACCTGCTGATGAAGGGCAACGCCAGGATCACCCGCAACACCGTGGTCGACGTGACCACCACGACCACCGGCGGCGGCTACTACGGCGCCGGCGGCGTGGTCGACATCCAGGAACAGGCCGCGATCATCGACAACAGCCCCGGCGACTGCGATTCCTACTCGCTGGCCACCGGCAGCAAGCAATGCGGCGTCGCCTGACCCCCCGCTGACCGGGCATCCGGCAACCCGTTCTTCCCACGCCGGTCCGGGCCGGGG
>JBJTKE010000469.1:0-2897 GCA_046096285.1 Chloroflexota bacterium | reverse complement strand
CCACCAGCCCGATGGCGGCGATCTATGCCTCCATCGACGGCTGCCGCCGCCAGATGGCGCTCGAGGGCGAAACGCTGCTGGCTCGCGCCATCGCGCTCGCGGCGGACGCGCGTCGGCGACTCCAGGCCATCCCGGGCGTCGGCGTACTGGATGCTGCGACCCTCGGCGTCCACAGCTACGACCTGACCAAACTCGTGATCGATGTGGACGGCCTTGGCATCACCGGCTTCGAGGCCGAGGCGATCCTCCGGGAAACGCATCACATCCAGGTCGAGATGAGCGACCTGATGAGCGTGGTTTGCGTCGTCACCATCGGCGACACGCAGGGCTCCATGGACCGTCTCGTCGCCGCCTTCAAGCGGATGGCCGAGGCGAGCACGGGATCGCGCCGGAGCGGCGCAGCCTTCCGCTCCTCGGGGGCAGCCATCGCGCCCGGCGAACAGGCGATGTCCCCGCGCGACGCCTATTTCGCTCCGGCCACCGCCATTCCGCTGGCGTTGGCGCCGGGCAGGATCTCGGCTGAACTGGTGATTCCCTACCCGCCCGGCATCCCGGTGCTCGTTCCCGGCGACGTGATCTCGGCCGAGAAGGTCGCCTACCTGCGCGAGGGCGCCGCCCACGGCATGTACTTCTCCGGGCCGGTGGACGGCTCGCTGGCGATGATTCGGGTGGTGGAGCGGTAAGCTCGCCGCCACGACCGAACGCGTTCCATGGCGTCCTGGGCGCAACGCCTTGCCCCTGACCGGGACCCGGCACTGCTCACGGTCAGACGGTAGGGCGCTCCAGCGCGTCGGCACAGGCGTGGAGAGCTTCGATCAACTCGGATTGCCGCTGGTCGTCGATTGCCGACACCATCCGGGCCTCGACCTCCAGCACCCGCCGGTGGGCCTCAGCGAGCCGTCGACGGCCCTCCCCGGTCAGCGACACCCGCAGGAGCCGACCATCATCCCCGTCCGGTGAACGGACGACGAGCCTCGCCGCCTCGAGATTGACCACGACTCCGTTCATCGTCTGCGGCGTCACCAGGCACCGACGCGCGAGTTCCGCGTTCGACAGCCAGGGCTCATGCTCGATCGCGGAGAGCGCGGCGTACTGCGGTGTCGTCAGCTCGATCTCGCGCAGGGCGTCGTCCATTCTGTTGCGCAAGACGTGCAGCGCTCGCTTGAGCGCGAATCCGAGGCGATGGTCGAACGACTTCACGGCATGGCCTTGCATGATTATCAGGGTCCTGATAACATCGATGCAGTAGCGTCAGTGTACGCCGCCAGCCTCCTGGGCGCTCGACCGATCGGAGCTGCATATGCCCGAGATCTTCCCTGACCACGACGTCGTCACGCTCATCAATGTCCTCACCGTGGACCCGGAGCGGCAGGATGATCTTGTCGATCTCCTGATCGCCTCGACCGAGGGCTCTGTGCGTGAGCGCCCCGGATTCGTCTCCGCCAGCATCCATCCGAGCCTCGACGGCTCCCGCGTTGTCAACTACGCCCAATGGCGCACCGAAGACGATTTCCTCGCGATGGCCCGAGACCCGGAGACCCGGAAGCAACTGGCCGCGGCAAGGGCGATCGTCGAGCGCAACGAACCCAACCTGTACCGGGTGGCCTGCACGGCTACCGGCACGGGAACGGAGCGGAGTGTGGCCCAGATCTCGCCCGATCTCGACGTCGTGACGTTGTTCAACGTGATCACCGTGCGACCGGAGCGGCAGCAGCGACTCGCCGACCTCCTGGTCGCCGCGACCGAAAACGAAATTCGGGAGCTTCCCGGCTTCGTCTCCGCCAGCATCCACACCAGCCTGGACGGGACGAGCGTCGTCAACTACGCCCAGTGGCGGACCCCCGACGACTTCCGCGCGATGGCCGGCAATCCCGCCGCCCAGAAGCACTTGAAGGAGGCAAGGTCGCTCATCGAGCACAACGAGCCGCACCTCTATCGGGTCGCCTTCACGGCAACGGGCCGCTAAGCCGCCGCCAACCGCGCGGGGCGCACAACGCTCCATTCGGCGGGACGCCAACGCCTGTCGTCGCTCGCCCGGCTTCGCGGCCCTCGACGCCATTTGGGCGGTACGGGATTCGACGCCGCTGGACACGAGGCAGGGAACTTCAGATGGGCACGGAACTCGTCGGTTCAGGCGGATCGGGAACGGACCACCGCCCGCTCCCGCATGCCAGCCAGACGCTCGGCGGCCTGCGCGATCGTCTCCTCGCGCTTGGCGAAACAGAAGCGGGCAAGCATCGGCGCCTGCGAGCGGTCCGAGTAGAACGCCGAGGGCGGCACCGCGGCGACCCCAACCTCCGCGGTCAGCCACCGGCAGAAGGAGAAGTCATCCGGGAACCCGAGGTCCGCTATGTCGGCCATCAGGAAGTAGCTCCCCTCCACCGGCAGGGTGGCGAGGCCTGCACCGTCGAGCGCTGCCTGAAGCTGGTCGCGGCGGCGTGTGTAGTCGGTGGCGAGCCGGCCGTAGTAACCGTCGTCGGCGGCGGCTTCCCTCGCCGAGGCCATGGCGTCCTGGAAGGGCGTGGCGGAGGCGAAGGTGACGAACTGGTGCACCGACCGGATAGCGGCGTTCAGCGGCGCTGGCCCGATGGCGTACCCGATCTTCCACCCCGTCATCGAGAAGGTCTTGCCGGTCGAGTTGATCGTCAGCGTGCGCTCCCACATCCCGGGCAGGGTGGCCAGCGGCACGTGGTCGGCAGGGGCGTAGACGATGCGGTCGTACACCTCATCGCACAGGGCGACCGCGTCGAACTCCTGGCAGAGCCCGGCGATGAAGGCCAGTTCGTCGCGGGTGAACACCTTGCCGGTCGGGTTGTGCGGGGTGTTGACGAGGATCGCCCGGGTCCGCGGGGTGAAGGCGGCGCGCAGTTCCTCCCGGTCGAACGACCAGTCGGGCG
>JBJTKE010000468.1:0-7047 GCA_046096285.1 Chloroflexota bacterium | reverse complement strand
ACCAGCACCTCGCCGCTGGCGGGCGCCCAGTCGCAGCCGCGCTCGGCAAGGATGCCGAGCAGCCGGGGGCGGGGCGCCGCTCCCTCGAGGATGCCAGAGGCCGCGACGCGCAGGCCCTGGCCGCAATCGACGAGCCAGGCGCTCGGGCCGGCGCCGCCGAGCCGGTAACGAATCTCGCAGGACGTCATCTCCGACGCTCCAGCCGCCTCATGTCACAGGTCCGGACCGCAGCCGGCACGAACCCGGAGCGCGGCATCGCGCCCTCGCCACCATGCTACCCGCCCGCTGCCTGCTGTCAACCATCGCACCTAGCGGACCAGGAACCCGCCGGCGGTGGGATCGTCCGGGTCAAACAGGAACTGATGGAATCCGGTGATGAATCCGCGGCCGCTGATCTGGGTCTCGACCGCCGGAACGCCGCCAGCCTCGGTCCGCCCGACGACCGTGCCGGTGAAGGCCGTGCCGAGGATGCTCTCGTGCACCCAGGGCTGCCCGATGGCGATCCGGCCGGTCGCGTGCATCCAGGCGAGCCGGGCGGAGGTCCCCGTCCCGCAGGGCGAGCGGTCCACCGCGCCCTCGGCGTAGATGGTGACGTTGCGGCCGTCGCCGCCGGGCTCTCGCGGCGGCCCGGTGAGGATCGTGCCGTACAGGCCGTGGAGTTCCTGCTCGGGGTGGGCGAGCGCGCCGGTGGCCTCCACGGCGCGCTTGATCTCCATGCCCGCGTCGGTCAGCCGCCGGGCGTGCTCGGGGATCACCTCCAGACCGAGGGCGGCGGCCTCGACCAGTGCGTAGGAAGCGCCGCCCCAGGCGACCGGGACCGTGAGCCTGCCCGCCGACGTCTCGATCTCGACGCCGGGGTGCATCACGAAGGCGGGAACGTTGCGAAACGAGACGGCGGTCACGCGGTCCCCGGCCAACGTCGCCTCGGCGCGGATCGGGCCGGCCGGGGAGTCGTAGACGATCCCGGCGCGCTCGCCGGCCGCCGGAAACATGCCGGTCTCGATCAGCACCGTGGTCAGGGCGATGATGCCGTGCCCGCACATCGTGGAGTAGCCGCCGTTGGTGAGGAAGATCACGCCGTAGTCGGCGCCCGGCGTCACCGGGGGCGTGAGCACGGCGCCGTACATGTCCGGATGGCCGCGCGGCTCGAACAGCAGGGCCCGCCGCAGGTGATCGAGGTTGTCGCGCATCCAGCGGCGGCGGTCGGTCATGGTAGCGCCATGGATCGGCGGGATGCCGGCCGTGATGATGCGAAGCGGTTCCCCGGCGGCGTGGGCGTCGATGGTCGAGATCAGGCGGTCGAATCGCATCGGTCCTCCCGGCAGTGGGCGGAAATCAGAACATCTATACTACCGCCAGCCAACCCCGCCCGCTTGCCAGCCTGGAGCCCGCATTGACCGATGCCCTACCGCCCGAACTGCCCGGCGCACCTGGAGGCGACGGGCCGCCGCCGCCGCTGCTGCCGCTGCCAGCCGTCAGTCCCGCCGAATTCGCGGCGTTGCCCCGCGCACTCCAGCAGCGGTACGCGGTCTGGCTGATCCGCGCCGGGCGCCTGCCGGAGGCGGAGGCCGCGCTCGACACCATCGCCCGGAGCGGCGGCGGCGGCGCGCAGTTGCTCGAGGATCGCGCCGCCGTCGCCCTGCTGCGGGGCGATGCAGCCGCCGCCCGCGCCCTCTGGGCGGAGCGTCTCGGTGAGGCGCCCGCGCCCTCGGTCGAGGCGGGCTACGCCCGGGTCCTCGCGGAACTGGGCGCGGTGGACGAGGCCGCGGCCATCGGCGCACGCCTGGTGCGCGACCATGCCGGCCTCGCCACGGTGCGGGGCCTTGCGGCGCGCCTGGCGACGCTTTCCGGTGATTTCGACGCCGCCCGCCGCATGGGGGAGCAGGCGCTTTCCGGCGGGCAGGACCAGCGGTTCGCACGGATCGACCTCGCCCGGATCGCGCTGCTCTCGGGCGATGCCGCCGGCGCTCGGGCGCATCTCGCGCCAGCGCTGGCCGACCCGGACGGCCTCTCTGCGGAGTCGCTGTTCGCGGCCGCCGCCGCCGCCGACCTGGCCGGGCTCTCCCTGCAGGCGCGCACGCTGCGATGGCGGGCCGCCGAGGCGGAGGTCGCCCGGGCCGCCGCGTTGGCCGCGAGCATCGATGAGGCGCTCGGCCGCGAGCCTGGCCACTCCCGCGGCGGACTGCCGCCGGACGTCGCGGAACCCGCGCGGCGAAGCGCCGCCGCCAGCCCGCCACCCGCCGATGTGCCGGTCGCGCCCGCCGACGGCGCGGGCGCCGCGGACCACGGCGACCACGACGACGAGCCCGCTCCCATCTCCCCGGCTGGCGAGGAAGCGCCCGCTGACCCCCGGGTGCTGGAGGCGCTCCGCCGGTACTGGGGGTTCGACGGCCTGCGGCGCGGCCAGGCGGCGGTGATCAACCGGATGCTGGCCGGGACCGACACCCTCGCCATCATGCCGACCGGCGCCGGAAAATCCCTCACCTTCCAGTTGCCCGCGATGCTGCTGGAAGGGCTGACGGTCGTGATCTCCCCGCTGATCGCGCTGATGAAGGACCAGGTGGAAAGCCTGCCGGAGCCGGTGCGCGAGCGGGCAGCGCTGCTCAACAGCACCCTCTCCGCGGAGGAGCAGCGCGACATCCTCGACGGCATCCGGGCCGGGCGCTACCGCCTCGTCTACGTCGCGCCGGAGCGGCTGCGCTCCCACTCCTTCATCCGCGCGCTGCGGGAGGCAGGTGTCGCCCGGGTGGTGGTGGACGAGGCCCACTGCATCAGCCTCTGGGGCCATGACTTCCGGCCCGACTACCTGGCGATCCCCGCCATGCTCCCGGCGCTCGGCGCTCCCCCGGTGCTGGCCATCACCGCGACGGCGACCCGGGAGATCGAACGTTCCATCGCGGCGCGATTCGGGCGCGACCTCGACGTCCTGCGCACGGGAGTGTTCCGGCCCAACCTGCGGTACGAGGTCGAGCACGTGCCCACCCGCGACGCCCGGGTGCAACGCATGGCCGACCTCTGCCGCGAGTTGCCTGGCCCCGGCATCGTGTACGTCTCCTCCCGCAAGGACGCCGAGACGTTCGCCGACCTGCTGCGGCGGAACCGTGTCCACGCCGTCCCCTACCACGCCGGCTTCGACGCCGAAACCCGGGCCCGCCACCAGGACCAGTTCATGTCCGGCCGGGCGCGGGTGGTGATGGCCACGGTCGCCTTCGGCATGGGGGTGGACAAGGCCGACGTGCGGTTCATCATTCACGCCAGCCCGCCCGGCTCCCTCGAGGCCTACGCCCAGGAATCGGGGCGCGCGGGGCGCGACGGCCAGCCGTCGCGGTGCATCATGCTCGCCGCGCCGACCGACCGCGCCGCGCTTGGCCGCCTCTCCCGGCGCGACGCCCTGGATATCGACGACCTCCGGCGGGTCTACGCCGGCCTGCAACGGGGAGCGACGGGTCCGTGGGCGATCCTCGACCCCGGCTCCCTCATCTCCCTGCGGGACGGCGAGGACCCGGACGACGCGCCCGACCCGCGGGTGGCCCTCAACCTGCTGGAGGAGGGCGGCCTCGTCCACCGGCGCCCGGACGCCCCGGTCTCGTGGACGCTGCAACCGGCTGGCGGCGGCGAAGGGTCCGCCTCGCCGCTCTGGGAGCGGCTGCTCGCCTGGACCGGGTTCGACGCCCGGCATGGCGGCGGCTCGATCCGGACCGCGGAGGCCTGCGCCGAACTCGGCTGCACCCCGGAGGACCTGGCCGCCGCGATCGTCGACGCTGCTGGCTGGCGCGGGTTCGAGGGTCCGCGGATGGCCTGCGTTGAACTGCTGCCAGCGGCCTCCACCGGGCGGGATTCCGCGAGGAACCGCCTCGACGCCGTGCTGTTCGACGCGACCCGCCGCAGCCAGCGGCGGATAGCGCGGGTGATCGAGTACCAGTCGGGCGCGGAATGCCGCCACGTCGTGCTGGCCCGTCACCTCGGCGAACGCCTGGAGCCCTGCGGCGCAGCCTGCGATGTGTGCGACCCACCCGAAGGCGCGGCAGCCGGCCCCGCCCCGGCCCAGCGCCAGCGGGCGTCGGCCACGGCGCAGGATGTCGCGACCGTGCTGCGGGCGGCGGCATCGCTCCAGCATCCGGTCGGCAAGTCGCGGTTGACGCTGCTGCTGCGCGGTTCCCCGGAGAGCCGCTTCACCCCGGGCCAGAACCAGTGGTACGGCGCGCTCGCTGACTTGCGGAAAGCCCGCATCGAGGCCGTGATCGACCGGCTGCTCGAGGCCGGGCTGCTGTATATCGACCCGGAGGACGAGTACCGGGTGATCCGGGCCGCCGACGGCGCGGCCGATGCCGTCCCGACCGGTCTCGATGAGCACGCGGACGCCACGCGGGCCAGCGGCCGGGCGGCGGCGGCGTCCGGCTCCGCCCCGGTGCCCGAAAGCCCGGCGCTCGACCCGGAGGCGCAGGCCCGCTACGACCGGCTTGCGGCATGGCGGCGCGAGCGCGCCGCCGCCGATGGACTCCCGCCCTACGCCATCGCCAGCAACCGCTCGCTTGCGGAAATCGCCGCCCGGCAACCGAGCGACCTCGGGGCGCTCGCCCGCATCCACGGGTTCGGGGAGTCGCGCGCGGCGAAGTACGGGGCCGAGATGCTGCGCCTGCTGGCGCAGGAGGCCTGACCGCCTCCCTGCTACACTCAAGCCGCGCCTTCGAGGGGGCGGATGGGGCCCGGTGGCCTCCCCAGTCTTCAAAACTGCGTGTGCGTCGGCGATCCCGGCGCAGGTGGGTTCGACTCCCATGCGCCCTCGCCAGCCATTCCCGCGCAAGAACGAGGCTGACCGCGACCAACAGCCAGCAGACCGCCAGCACGGTGGTCGGCTGCTGCACCGGTCCCCAGCCGAATGATGCTGCGCCGCGCTGCGCCCAGCCGCAATGTCCCATTCCGGACGCGTCCTGCGCACCGGAGCGGCGTCGCCTTGAGCCTGCCAGCGACCTTCGAGAGTCGCCCCGAACCAGCACAACGCGCCCGGCACAGCCTGGCAGCGTCCGGGTCCTCAGCCAGGAATCCCGGAAATCCTCAGCAATCCAGTCGTGAGATCGACGCCATGAGGGCCAGGATTGGCCGCCAACCCGGTACGCGATCCCGCTTGACACGGGCCATGAGTCCATATGATCATATTGTAGATTGGACCAAGGGCGCAGATAGACGTCGCATCCGGCGACGTCCGAAGGGAGCGGCGACCACTGCTTGGAGAGTACGAAAACCGCGAGGATGGGCTCGTCAACAACACTGGATGGGCGAAATTCATCAGCCGGGAGATCGCAAAGGCCGGTCTCTCCGAAAGAGAGTTCGCCGAGTTGGTTGGCGTTGCTCCAACCACTGTCCACAACTGGGCGACGAATGGCTGGACGCCGGTCGTGGATTCACTGTTCAAGATTTCCGAGGTCCTCAATGTGCCCCTGTCCACCCTTCTTCACGCAGCCGGACTACCGACCACCTGGTACGAGGCCCACATGATGCCAGTTCGTATCGTGGCCAAAGCGGCCGCAGGAGCGAAGCTCACCACCGCGCAAGCTGAACACGTTGCCGCGTTCAACAAAACCCTCGCGGACTAGCCCAAGGCCGCACGGCATACCATCAACCACGTGCGCCGGTCCCCAGACAGCGAGCCAGTGGCTCCGGAGTTTCGCCGCCTGGGCTGCAGCGCCGTTCAGTCCCACCGCCAGTGGAATCAGTGTCGTTCCGGGAAGATCGGGAGAGGCGCGGCCATCCCCCGGTCTTCCCTGAACGAGGCTGCATCACGGCATAAGCGACGCCAGCCAGTCGAGGTCGTCGGCGCGGTCGACGCGGTAGACGCCACCGGTCCCGCCGCATGTGCCGTTCTTGCCGAACGAGGTGACGCCGCCGATGACGAGGGAGTCGGCGATGAAGTTGGGGCCGCCGGAGTCGCCGTAGCAGGTGCCTCCGGTGTTGGCGTTGTTTGAGAGGATCAGGGACCCGTCGCCGGTGTAGCCGGTGTTGATCTGGATCAGGCGCGGCGTGGCCACCATCCTGATCTTCAGCGAGACGTCCTTCCAGGAGGCGGCGTCCGGGAAACTCTGCTGCATGCCGTAGCCGACCGCCGTGAAGGTCAGGTCCTTCTTTCCGCGGCGCCGCGCCAGTTCGTCGAGGCGATCGAGGGCCGGCAGTTGGCCGTAGGCCTGCGCGGCGTAGGGGGCGTCGAGCCGAACCACGCCGAGGTCATGGAGGTAGAACGCCGCGGGGTCGTAGAGCGGATGGGTTGCCGTCTTGCCGCTTGCCTGCCCGTGATACGGGTATCCGTTCCCGGGAACGCCCGACTGGACGTCGGCGTCGAACCAGATCTCCGCGCGGGCCGCCGGGGCCTCGGCGCAGTGGCCCGCGGTGAGGAACAGGGTCGGGGCGATCAGCGTGCCGCTGCACCGCCAGAGCGGCTTGCCGGCCGCATCCTGGGCGACCATCAGGCCGACCTGCGGATGGCCCGCGCCGTCCAGGTCCACGTCGGTGATTCTTGGCTGGGCAGGGCTTCCGTCTCGCCCCCGGCCGCGTCCCCGGCGCCGGCCCAGGTCCTTGCCCGAACGTGCGCCCGATTCCGCGCCCGAGCCCGCTCCGGCGAGGGCGCCGGACGCAGGCAGGGCCGCGGCCAGCGAACCAAGCCCGGCGACCAACCCGCGACGGGTCGTCCCGGATGCCAGCGCACGCGCCAACCGGTCGATGATGGTGCCGTCCATGTGAACCTCCTCGAAGCTCGATGCTGCCAGCCCGGGACCTCGCGTTCGCCCGCGGCCCGCCCCGGACGCCACAGCCGGACCGAGCATGATCCGGGCCATGCGCACGCCCCGCGGTCAGCTTCCCTTCATCATTCATGTGGGTCTCACGAAGGTGCGCCTGACCGGCGCGCCGGGGCGTGGGCGGCTCACCCCCGGACCGTTTCGGGATCGGCCGTCTCCGACCCTCGGCGGGCCCCGCCCGCCCTGCGCTGAATCGCCGCATTTCACCCCCATCGCGACGAAAAGCCCCGCTCCCTCGCACAGGGAGAGGGTTTTGGGG
>JBJTKE010000467.1:0-4229 GCA_046096285.1 Chloroflexota bacterium | reverse complement strand
CGCGAAGGCGCGCTCCACCTCGCCGTCGTACGAGACATCGCACCGGGCGACCAGGGCGCCGGTCAGCGCGGCGGTCTCCCGTCCCCGGGCTTCGTTCGTGTCGGCGATCGCCACCCGGGCGCCCTCGGCGGCCAAACGGATGGCGACGGCGCGCCCGATGCCAGTGGCGCCCCCAGTCACGAGGGCGACCCTGTCTTGCAGCCTCACGACGCCACCCCCCTCCAGGTTGCCGCGCCGCCTCGCGCGGTGCTCACCAGTCCGCCACCGATCCGTCGGGATGAAAGTACCGCTGCATCGCCTCCGGCTTGAACGGGTAGCGCGCCGCCGCCTGCTCGTCCACGTCGATGCCACGGCCCGGCCGGTCGTGCAGGACGGCATACCCCCGGTCGATTTCCACCGGATTGATGACGACGTCGTTGCGCCACGGACCGTCGTTCGTGATCGCCACCTGGATGATCCAGTTCGGCGTCGAGAGCGCGAACTGCACCGTGGCCGCCATGGCGATCGGGCCGTTCGGATTGTGCGGGGCGACCGCGATGGAGTGGGCCTCCGCCATCGCCGCGATCTTGCGCGCCTCCCACAGCCCGCCGCAATGCGACAGATCCGGCTGGATCACGTGGCAGGCGCGGCGGGCGATCAGATCCCGGAACTGCGCCATCCCGACCAGGCGCTCCCCGGTGGCGATTGGCATCGGGGCTGCGCGGGTCACCTCCACGGTTGCCTCGATGTCCTCGGTCGGACATGGCTCCTCGAAGAAGTAGAGCCCGTATGGTTCGAGCGACCGGCAGTACTGGAGCGCCATCGCGGGCCAGGTGCGCCCGTGGAGATCGACCATCAGGTCCATGTCCGGACCGACCGCTTTGCGCACCGCCTCCACCATCCGGGCGGCAGCGCGGACCCCGGCGGTCCCCTCGACCGGTTCGGTGCGCGGCACGGCCATGAACTTGATCGCCGTGTAACCGGCCTCCTTCACCGAGAGCGCATGCTCGGCGAACTGCTCCGGCAGGTCGCTCTCGTACATGATGTTCATCTGGCCACCGCCGAGGTGGTTGTAGACGCGGACGCGGTCGCGCACCCGGCCGCCGAGCAGTTCGTGGACCGGAACCCCTAGCCACTTCCCCTTGATGTCCCAGAGCGCCTGCTCGATGCCGCTGATGGCGCTCATGCCCTCGATCCCCGCCCGCCAGAAGTACTGGCGGCGCATGATCTGGCAGAGATGTTCGATCCGCCGGGGATCCTCCCCGATCAGCAACCGACCGACGTCCTCGACCGACCCGACGACGCCAGCGGTCTTCCATTCGAGGGTTGCCTCGCCCCAGCCGTACAGCCCGTCCTGGTCGGTCTGCACCTTGACGAACACCCAGTTGCGCATGTTCGCGTTGACGACGACAGTGGAGATGCGCTCGATCTTCATGCGATCGCAAATTCCTTTCTGGCGATCCCGGCGATGCCGGCAGGCTGACGGGATGAGGGCCGCGCGAAGGCGCAGCGCCTGGCGGCAGTCATCATGCCCCGTCCGGCGGGGAACTGCGGGCAAGTTCCGCCAGCGCATCCTCCACCCCGCCCGCGAGCGCCGCGGCGGCTTCCGGGAGGTAGGGCGACGTGTCGACCTCGTAACCGCCCTGGTCGTACTCGTCCGGCGTCGGAACATAGCCGAACCAGCCGCCGGTGTATCCGCCGAACCAGGTACCCGGGAACGGACTCCGCTCCTTGACCAGCTTGCCGGTGGCGCTGAACGGCTCGCATTCCGTACCGACGAAGACCGCCGGGCCGATGCGGAGCAGGTGCGCCTCGATCTCGAACGAAGGCGCCCCGCCGAACGTCGCGGAGCGGTAGAGCGCCATGTTCGCCCGCTTCGCGACGAACGTCGCGGCCTCGATCGCGGGCGCCGGGGCGGCGGCGATCCGCAGCGCTTCGAGCCGGTCCACAGCCGACCGGGCGGCCGCGACCGCGTCCTCGAACGGGGGCTGCGGCCGCACTGGCAGCGCGATCCCCCTGGACAGGGTGGCGACCCTCGCCCGTCGCTGCCCGGACGGCTCGAATACCCACTTCCCGAGTGGGGCCCCGGACTCCCAGGTGCGCTCGTGACGGTGCCGTCCTTCCATGGTCCGCAGTTCGATGAACACCCGCGCCGCCTCGGCTCCGACCGCGCCCCCGAGCCGGCGGATGACCCGGAGGTCGTCGGTGAACCCGTCCGGGCCGGGTCCAGTGTCCCCGGTGGCGCCCTGGGCAAACAGGCAGACCGCGCCGGTGAGCGTCTCGACGGCGCGCCGCAGGTACCCGGGCCAGTCCGGACTCACCAGCCGGCTGGTGGGTCCCATGGTGGTCGGATGCATCGTGTAGCCCACGATCGCGGCAAGCGGCTCGCCATCCGCCGTGTCGATCCGCACCACCAGGACCTCCGCATCGATGTCGCCGTCCGGATTGACCCCGGTCACCACTCGTCCCTCCAGCGACCGTTCCCGACGGTTGACCGCAACGCCGCTGCGACCGGCGCCGGCGGCCACTCGGGCAGGCGCCAGCCGGGAGGCGGCCACCCGGGCCGCCCCCGCCACCGCCGCCGGCAGCGACTCGTAATAGGCGCGCAGCGGATCCACCCCCGCGGTGGCCCCGTCCCAGGCGCTGGGGGGCGGTCCGGCGTGGTTGTGGGAGACCGACACCCGCACTGCCGTAGGCTCGACGCCGATGACCGCGGCCACCTCGCGCCGGATGGCGTCGCTTTCCTCCCGCGAAACGATCACCAGGTCGAGATCGACGAACGCCGCCCGCGCGTCGCCATCGTCAACGACCAGTACGGTGGCCCAGAGGTCGGCGTCCACGCCGTCGGGGAGCACATGGGTTTGGGCCCCCCACCCGGCGTGGGGCACCGTCAACGGCGGCGTGATCGTCCATCGCGCCACGCCGGCCCGGAACGCTTGCGTCGGCGCCATCTAGGCCCCTCCCCCGGACGCGAGTCCGTCCTCGATCGACTGGAACACGTCGAACCGCGGGACATAGCCGATCCGCGACCGTGCTTTTGCGGTGCTATGCTCAATGCGGATCGCCGGTCCCGGGATGTGCGCCTCCACGAACGGAAAGCCGGTTTTCTTCGCGAGGTAGGGCACCACAGTGTCGAAGGAGAAGGACGCCGGGCCGCTGAGATTGAACGCCTCGCCGACGGCCGCGGGATGCTCGAGCAGCAGCAGCAACCCGGCCACGATGTCGCGGACGTCGCAGAAATGGAAGACGTAGGCGTTTCCTTCCGCGTCGCGGGAGAGCAGCAGCGTATCGGGACCCTGCGAGAGTTCCACGACGGCAGCGGCCGCCTCGGCTCCGGCGCGCGAGGCGATCATGGGCAGCATTGGCTCCAGGAACAGGAACCGGCCGAGCCATCCTCCCCGCCGGGTGGTCTCCCACGGCTCGGCCACGAGGGCGAAGCGGGCGATCGCGATCGGCAACCCATTGGCCCGGTGGTAGTAGCGCAGCGTTTCCTCGCCAGCCAACTTGGTCAGCCCATAGAAGCTGTAGGGATGCGCCGGGTGGTTCTCGTCGATCGGGAGATAGCGGGCGAACAGCGACGGATAGACCTCGTCGCTGCTGGCGAACACGAAGCGGCCAACGCGCTCCCGGGCGGCCGCGTCTGCGAGGTTGAAGGTGCCCCGGAGGTTGTCCTCGAACAGAGTCGGATTGTGGTCGTCGTCGCCCCACAGCATCATCGCCCCGAGATGGGCCACCGCGGTCATGTCGGCGACCGCCTCGCGAGCGCACTCGAGGTCGCGGAGATTGCCCTCGATCACCTCTATGCCTGCCGCGCGGGCCCCGGCGGCGCCGGGATCGCCCGGCAGCACCAGCCCCCGGACCTGGTCCCCCCTGGCGATAGCGGCCGCCGCCAGCGACCGTCCGACCCGGCCCGTGACCCCGGAAATGAGCAGCTTCATCGCCTGATTCCTCCTCTTCTTGTGCTAGGCGTTGCGGGTTCTCGGATCGAGCGCGTAGCGCAGGCCGTCACCGAGCAGGTTCAGCCCGAGGACCGTCACGAAGATGGCCATGCCGGCCGCCACCGAGTACCAGACATTCTGGGTCAGGAACTGACGGCCGTCGTTGAGCATCGCCCCCCAGGACGGGGTTGGCGGTTGCACCCCGAGACCGAGAAAACTGAGCGCCGCCTCGACGATGATCGCGTTGGCGAACCCGATCGACGCGTGGACCAGCAACGGGGAGACGCTGTTGGGCAGCACCGCCTTCCTCAC
>JBJTKE010000466.1:0-7104 GCA_046096285.1 Chloroflexota bacterium | reverse complement strand
CGGCCATCACCTCGCACGGCGACACCGCGGCCGATCCGGCCGCCCCGCCCGGCGCGCTCCGGGCCCCCGCCACAAGCGCCGCGACTGCGAGAATCATCGCCGCGCCGGCGAGCGCCATCATCGCGGCGATCGCCCGCCGTCCTCCCGGGAATGTCATCCGCATCCGGTTCCCTCCACATGCCGGCGACGTGCCGTCCGCCGGGGTCGCCACCTGCGCGGGCGCCAAGCCGTCGCGGCGTCGCTCATCGCGCGGCGCAGCCGATGCCTGCCGAGCCTCCCCGCGCCCCGGCGGGACCAGGTCCGGGATCGGGACCGCGCCCGGGTCAGACCCGCGCCTTTGCCGCGGGGGCTCCGTGGCAGTGCTTGTACTTCTTGCCGCTGCCGCAGGGGCACGGCTCGTTCGGCCCGATCTTCCGGGCCTTGATCTGGGTCTGGGTCTTGCCGTTGCCGTCCGGGTTGGGGGTGGCCGGGGCGTTGCCCTCCTCGTCGGTGACCGCCGTGCGCAGCGGCTGCTGGGCGGCCGCGGGCTGCACCCGATAGACGGTGTGGGCGACGTCGTGGCCGATGGCGCCCTGCAGTTCCCGGAACAGCCGGAAGCCCTCGGTTTTGTAGACGACGAGCGGATCCTTTTGGCCGTACGCCTGCAGGTTCACGCCTTCCCGCAGTTCGTCCATGTCGGCAAGGTGCTCGACCCACAGCTTGTCAACGATGGTCAGCAGCACATGCCGTTCGACCTTCCGCATGACCTCGGGCCCGAATCGCGCCTCCACCTCGTCGTAGCACTGACTGGCGTCAGCCAGCAGGAACTCCACGAGCGCCTCGCGGTCGTTCTCCCGCTCCACGACGTCGTCCACGGTCGCCTTCGTGTTCGGGATCATCCCGGCGTACGCCTCGTAGAGGGCGTCGAGATCCGACTCGGTGTCGCGCCCGTCGCCGATATGGCCGTCGACGATCCGCTCCACCTCGGCCTCGATCATCTGCCAGATCCGCTCCTGCTGGTCGTCTCCGTCCACGATGTTGCGGCGAATCTCGTAGATCACCTCGCGGTGGCGGTTCATCACGTCGTCGTACTGGACCACGTGCTTCCGCAGGTCGAAGTTGTGCCCCTCGACCTTGACCTGCGCGTTCTCGATGGACTTGGTGATGATCCCGTGTTCGATCGGGACGTCCTCCTCCATGCCCAGCCGGTCCATCAGGCCGCCGATGCGCTCCGAGCCGAAGCGGCGCATCAGTTCGTCCTCGAGGGAAACGTAGAACCGGCTGGAGCCGGGGTCGCCCTGACGGCCCGCGCGCCCGCGCAACTGGTTGTCGATGCGCCGCGCCTCGTGCCGCTCGGTGCCGATGATGTGCAGGCCGCCCGCCTCCTTCACCCCCGGCCCGAGCACGATGTCGGTGCCGCGCCCGGCCATGTTGGTGGCGATGGTGACGGTGCCCGGCTGGCCGGCGACGGCGATGATCGCCGCCTCCCGCTCGTGCTGCTTCGCGTTCAGCACCTCGTGCGGGATGGAGCGCGCCTCGAGCAACGTGCTCAACCGCTCGCTGTCCTCGATGCTCGAGGTGCCGACCAGGATCGGCCGACCGTTCGCCCGCTTCTCCTCGATCTCGCCGACCACCGCGTGGAACTTGCCCCGCTCGTTCTTGAACACCAGGTCCGGGGCATCGTCGCGGACCACCGGCTTGTTGGTCGGGATCGCCACCACGTCGAGGCTGTAGATGCGGCGGAACTCCTCGGCCTCGGTCTTGGCGGTGCCGGTCATGCCCGCGAGCTTGTCGTACATCCGGAAGTAGTTCTGGAAGGTGATCGTCGCCAGCGTCACGTTCTGCCGGCGCACGCGGACGTTCTCCTTGGCCTCGATCGCCTGGTGCAGCCCCTCGCTGTAGCGCCGGCCCAGCATCATCCGCCCGGTGAACTCATCGACGATGATCACCTCGCCGTCGCGGACGATGTAGTCCTTGTCCCGCTGGAAGATGGCCTGGGCCTTCAGCGCCTGCTCGAGGTAGTGCGTGAGATCGATGTACCGCTCGTCGTAGATCGACTCGCCAGCCGGGATCTGCAGCAACTCCTCGACCCGGTCGATGCCGTCCTCGGTCAGCGTGGCGGTCTTGTGCTTGACGTCGACCTCGTAATCGCGGTCCTTCTTCAGGGCCCGCACCACCTGCGCGAACTGGTAGTACTTGTCGGTCGCCTGCTCGGCCTGCCCCGAGATGATCAGCGGCGTCCGCGCCTCGTCGATCAGGATGTTGTCCACCTCGTCGACGATGGCGTAGACGAGGTCCCGCTGCACCATGCGGTCACGCGTGGCCACCATGTTGTCGCGCAGGTAGTCGAACCCGAACTCGTTGTTGGTGCCGTAGGTGATGTCGGCGGCGTAGGCCTCGCGCCGCTCCACCGGGCGCAGCCGCGCCAACCGCTCGTCCTCGCTCACCCACTCCGGGTCGTAGAGGTAGGCGGTCTCGTGCTGGATGCAGGCCACCGTCAGCCCGAGCGCATGGTAGACCTGCCCCATCCACTGGGCGTCGCGCTTGGCCAGGTAGTCGTTGACGGTGACGACGTGCACGCCGCGCCCGGAGATCGCGTTGAGCGCCACGGCCAGCGTCGCGGTCAGGGTCTTGCCCTCCCCGGTGCGCATCTCGGCGATCTTGCCGCTGTGCAGCACCGCGCCGCCGATCAACTGCACATCGTAGTGGCGCTGCCCAAGGCGGCGCTTCGCCACTTCGCGGGTGGCGGCGAAGGATTCGGGCAGCAACTGGTCGAGGGTCTCGCCGGACGCCAATCGCGCCCGGAAGGCCTCCGTGAGGGCGAGCAACTCCTCGTCGGAGCGGGCCTGCATCGCGGATTCGAGGGCGTTGACCTTCGGCACGACCGCCTGGAACGGCTTGATCGACGCCTCGTTTGGATCGCCGAAGACCTTGTACAGCAGTTTCTTCATCAGTCAGGATGGACCTTCACGAGCGCCGGCATTCCGGCGGCGGGCATGATGCCGCGGATATCCTGCCAAGTATACGTTTCGCGGGTGAAACAGGGTCCGGCCGGGGGAGGCCGAGGCGTCAGCGGCGGTCGGGCGGCAGCGGCGGCGCGCCCGCGCCCGCCTCCCCCCGCACCGCCAGGTCCAGCGCCTCGTCGATCGTTTCCGCGCGCTGCAGGAGACCGCGGTGAGCGCCGGAAATGAAGCCCTCGCCGGCGGCCCAGTCGGCCATCGCGAGCATCGGCTGCCAGAACCCGGCCACGTCCAGCACAATGCACGGCTTGCGGTGAAACCCGAGCTGCGCCCAGGTGACCACCTCGAACAGTTCCTCGAAGGTGCCGAATCCCCCCGGCAGCGCGATGAACGCGTCGGCGCGGTCGGCCATGGCCTGCTTTCGCTCGTGCATCGTGCGGACGATCAGCAGTTCACTCAGCCCGGCGTGCCCGACCTCCCGCTCCCACAGGGCCTCCGGGATGATGCCGGTCACCGTGCCGCCCGCCGCCAGCGCGGCATCCGCCGCCGCGCCCATCAGCCCGACCCGGCCGCCGCCGAACACCAGCGTCCAGCCGCGCCGTGCGATCGCCTCGCCCAGCGCGGCAGCCGCGCGAAGATAGGCCGGGTCGCGGCCGTCCCGCGATCCGCAGAAGACGCACACCGATACCGAGCTCACCCGTGGCCGCCCTTCCCATCCCGCCGACATGCTACGGTCTCGCACGCGGGAATTGATACCGCAGGGGAGACGGACGCGCATGGCGGACGGGTTCAACCGGGCGGTGGAGGGCATCGTGGCGGCCATCCCGCGCGGGCGGGTGACCACCTACGGCGCCATCGCCCGGGCGCTCGGCTCGCCGCGCGCGGCGCGCATCGTCGGCGGCGCGCTCGCCCGCACCCGTGACGACGCCCTGCCCTGCCACCGCGTGGTGGACCGGGACGGCCGTCTCTCCGGCGGCTGGGCGTTCGGTCACCCGGAGGTGATGCGGGCCCTCCTGCGCGACGAGGGGGTGCCCTTCGTCGCCGAGGACCGGGTCGATCTGGCCCGCAGCTTCTGGGACCCGGCGGGCGGCTAGCGCCGAAGCTCAACCCCCGCCGGTCTCGACCCGGTCGCCCGGCTCCAGCAACCGGTCGTCCCACGCCCGGCGCGGCACCGGCACGCCGTTCACCAGCACCCGCGCCGGGTTGGCGCGCCCGGCGTCGGCCAGCAGGTCGGTCACAGCGGTGTCGGGCGGCAGCGGCAGGACGGTCCCGTCGAGCGTGACGACCCGCTCCGCGGCCGGCGGCGCGGCGAGCAGCGGCCAGCCCCGGGGCATCGCGGCAAACGCCCGGGCGGGCGCGATGATCCCCTCGGCGCCCGAAGCGATCGCCGCGTGAGCCTCGGCGGGCGTCGCGACGCGGGCCAGCACCGGGGCCCAGCCGCGCTCCGCCGCCGCCCGGATGCCGGCCGCGCCGAGCGCCTCCCAGGCCGCGACCACGAAATCCACGCCCTCCGCGAGCGCCGCGGCCGCCGGCGACCCGATCTCCCGGCCGAGCGGCAGCCCCGGCCCCAGCAACCGGCGCGCCTCCCCGCTGCTCATCCCGGCCTCCGGGAGCAGCGCGCCGGTTCCGAGCGCTCCCGCCAGCGCGGGCGACCCCGCGATCAGCAACGGCAGCGGCAGCGGCAGCGGCAGCGGCAGCGGCCCGGCAACGTCCCGCGCCGCCTCGACGCCACGCCGCACTGCCTCCGGCGCGGCGGCGCCCGCTTCCAGCAACGCCGCATCGGCGCCCGCCGCGGCCGCCAGCTGCAGCGCCGAAGCCAGCGCCGGGACCAGCACCGCGGCCTCCGCCAGCGAAAACGCCACCACCCGCCGGGGAACCGCCGCTTCAGCCATCGCAATCCTCATCGCCGCCCGATTTCCGCTGCCGGCGAAGGCAGCGAGCGGCTATCCTCCACGCAATCGATCCGCCCAGACGCCCGGAGATCGGCCCTGTCCGACGGCTACTCCCGATCCGATCGCTTCTCCCGCCGCGCAATGCTGTCCGGCGCGGCCGCGCTCGCCGCACTCCTCGCCGCGCCCGATCTGCTCCGCGTCCACGCGCAGGATGCCACGCCCGCCGCTCCCGGCGACGACCCCCTGTCGGCATGGAACGACGGCCCGGCGAAACGGGCCATCCTCACGTTCGTCGCCGCCGTCACCGATCCGGACGGTCCCGGTTTCGTGCCGGAGGCGGGCCGCATCGCGGCATTCGACCTCGACGGCACGCTCTGGGTCGAGCGGCCCGTCTACGTCGTTCTCATGTTCGCCGAGGACCGCGCCCGCGACCTGATCGCGGAGAATCCCGTCCTCGCCGCCGCCACGCCCTACGCCGACCTGATCGCCTATGACGACGGCACGCTCGCCAGCCTGCCCGAGGCCGACGTCTACGAACTGATGGTGGATCCCTTCGCCGGGGAAACCCCCGAGGACTACCACGAACTCGCCACCAGCTGGCTGGAGACCGCCGTCAACGAGCACTACGGCCGCCGCGTGGTCGCGCTCACCTACCTGCCGATGATGCAGGCAATGCGCTATCTCGAGGCCAACGGATTCGTCGTCTTCATCGCTTCCGCCGGCGATCTGGAATTCCTGCGCGCCCACGCCGAACCGGTCTTCGGCATCCCGCCGGAGCGGGTGATCGGCACGCTGGTCGGGCTGGAGGCCGCGCCCGGAGACGACCCCGGCGAAATCGAACTCCAGCGCACCGGGACCATCGACTTCCCGGTCTGGAACGACAACAAGGCCATCGCCATCGAGCGCCACGCGGGGTTGCGCCCGATCTTCTCCGCCGGCAACTCCGACGGTGACATGGCCATGCTCGGCTGGACTCTCTCAACCCCCGGAGAGCGCCTCGCCATGATCGTCTGGCACGACGACGGCGTCCGCGAGTTCGACTATGGCGCAACCAACGGCATGACGGAAACCCGCGCCGACCTCGAGGCCGAGGGCATCGTCGTCATCAGCATGAAAGACGATTTCCGCGACATGTTCGCGCCCGGCGACGGCCCCGCCATCACGCCCTGAGCGCGGGCGCTACCTGCCGACCGCCCGCGCCAGCAACCGGGTCGCCTCGGCGGGATCGGCGGCCTTGAGGATGGCCGAAATCACCGCCACCCCGTCCGCGCCCGCCGCCATCACCTCCGGCGCGTTGGCGATGGTGATGCCGCCGATGCCGACCGCCGGAACCGGCGAGAGCGCCAGTTGCCGCGCCAGTCCCTCGATGCCCAGCGGTGCGCCTGCGTCCGCTTTCGATCCGGTCGCGTAGACCGGGCCGAGCCCGACGTAATCCGCACCCATCCGCGCAGACGCCAGCACATGCTCGTCCGTCTGCGGCGAATACCCGATGATGAACCGCTCCGGAACCATCCCGCGCACGACATCCACCGGCAGGTCGCTGACCCCGACATGCACGCCGTCCGCGCCGCAGGCCAGCGCCACGTCGAGCCGGTCGTTGACGATGAACAGCGCGCCGAACTGGTCGCAGAGCGTCTTCAGCGTCACCGCTCGCCGCCAGAAGTCGTAGCCGTCGAGGTGCTTCGCCCGCAACTGGACGCAGGTCGCGCCGCCGTCCAGCGCAGCCTGCGTCGTGCCGATCAGGTCGTCGGCCGCCTCCGGATCGGAGACGAGGTAGACCCGCAGCCATTCGCGCAGGTCGTCGGCCGGGAAGCGCCCGGAGGCCATCGTCGTCATGATCCTGTCCTCGCGTTCTCGCGTTCTCGCGTTCTCGTGTTCAGCCGCCGACGCGGCGGACCGCCCAGAAGTGGTCGACCGGAGAATGGCCGTCGCCCACGGCGTAGCCGTGCCGCAGCGCCTCGGTGAGGTAGCGCTTGGCCGCCGAGATCGCGTCCAGCGGGTCCAGCCCGAGCGCGAGGTTGGCGGCGATGGCGGCGGAAAAGGTGCATCCTGTCCCGTGGGTGGCCGTGGTCTCGATCCGCTCGGCGCGCAGTTCGTGGAAGGCCGAGCCGTCCCACACCACGTCGACCGGCTCGCCCGGCAGATGGCCGCCCTTGACCACCACCACCGACGGCCCGAGATCGGCGATCGCCTTCGCGGCCTCTTTCGCGGCCTCCAGCGTGCGGATCTCCAGCCCCGAGAGCACCTCGGCCTCGGGCAGGTTCGGGGTGGCG
>JBJTKE010000465.1:0-4880 GCA_046096285.1 Chloroflexota bacterium | reverse complement strand
GCCCGCCGGACGGGAGGCCGCCATCCTGGCGATGGTCGATTCCATCGCCGGCCCGATCGCCGGGCGCGCCCAGGCTGTGGATCGCGAGAACCGGTTCCCGTTCGAGAACTATCGCGATCTGCACGCCGCCGGCTACCTGGCGCTGACCATTCCCGAGCGATTCGGCGGACTCGGCGCGACCCCGCTGGAGTTCGCCCTCGCCCAGGAGCGCCTCGCCCATGCCTGCGGGTCGACCGCGCTCACCGCCGGGATGCACCTCTCCCTGCTTGGCCGGCTCGGCGCCTCCGGCGTCTGGCCCGAGCACATCTACGGTGCGATCGCCCGCGACGTGGTGGCCCGCGGCGCCCTCATCAACGCCGTCAACAGCGAGCCCGACCTGGGCAGTCCCAGCCGCGGCGCCCTGCCGTCCACCACCGCGACCCGCACCGCGGAGGGATGGCGGGTCAACGGCCGCAAGAGTTGGGCCAGTCTCTCCCCCGCGCTCTCCTGGATGTACAGCCTCGTCACGGTCATCGACGGCGACGCGCCGCCCCGCCGCGGCAATCTGCTGATCCCGGCGCGGCTCCCGGGCGTTCGCGTCGAGGAGACCTGGGACAATCTCGGGATGCGCGGGACCGCCAGCAACGACGTCGTCTACGACAACGTGCTGGCGCCGCTGGACTACCTGCTGCCGCCCGAAGCGCCGGGTCAGGGCGTCGCCGCCGATCCGTGGTTCATCTTTCCCGGGGCCGCGGTCTACCTCGGCATCGCCCAGGCCGCGCGGGACGCCGCCGTCGCCTACGCCCGGACCCGCCGCCCGAACGGCATGGAGCATCCGATCTCGTCGCTGCCGGTCATCCAGAACCGGGTGGCGGAGATGGATCTCGAACTGCTGCCGGTGCGCACCACGCTCTACGCGATCGCCCGGCAATGGCAGGACGAGCCCGATCGCCGGCCAGCGCTCGCCTGGCAACTTCCCGCCATCAAGCACCTGGTCGGCGCCGCCGCCATTCGCGTCACCGACCTCGCGCTGCGCGTCTGGGGCTCGGCTGGCCTCGCGGCCGATTCACCCGCCCAACGCCACTTCCGGGACGCCCGCACGGCGCTCGGCCACCCGCCGATGGAAGATGCCGTGCTGACGCTCGTCGGCAAGTCCGCGCTCGGCGTCGCGGACTGAACCCGCCATCGCCCCCAACGTCGACCGCCGCCCGCGAGCGGCCCTCGGAGGCGCACATGTCCGGATTCCGCGATTACCTCGACGACAAGCGCACGGCCGTCCTTGCCGCCCGCGAGCGGGTGGCCGAAACCACCCCGCCGCCACGGCAGGTCACCGCGACCGTAACCGCCGCCGACCGGGCGGGCGTGCGCCGGGTGCGCATCCGGGATCATCACGGTCTGCTGGACAGCGGCCCGGAGATGGGCGGCTTCGACCTCGGGCCCTCCCCGGTCGAGTCGCTGCTCGGCGCGCTGGGTGGCTGCCTCGCGCACACGATCATCGTGCAGGCGGCCGCTCGGCAGATTCCCCTCGACGCGGTCACGGTCGAGGTGGCCGCCACGGTCGACCCGCGGGCCGGTCACCCCGCCTTCCCGGACGTGCCGATTCACCCGACCGGCATCACCTGGATAGCCCGCATTCAAAGCCCCGCCGAGACCGAGCGCCTCACCCGCCTGGTCGAGACGGCGGAGCGGGTCTGTCCGGTCACCGCATTGCTGACGGAGCCGCAGCCCGTCTCCGGCAGTCTGATCCACATCGGCGCCGGCGATCCGGCCAACCGCGCCTGAACGTCGTGTCCGGCTGCCAAGCCGCTGTCCGGCACGCGTCGGCCCGGATCGCCAACCCGGCGTCCTCAGTGCGCGGAGACCCGCCTTCAGCGCACCGGGTCCACCTGCAGGCGCGCCGCCGCGCGGAGCCGCCGCCGCGTCTGGTTCCCGCGTCGCCGCAGCGCCCCGGGCCGGGTGAGAGAAAACCACCGGGGGGACAATCGGCCGACGACGAAGCGAAACACCGTCACATCGACCGGGGCCTCATGGAGCACGCCAGCCCGGGTGAATCCGGACCGTCGCGATTGGCCCTGGCAACCTTCCGCCCGACGCCACCGCGGCCTGCGGACGCTACCCCCTCCGACTCCAGAGCATCGCCACCCCGGCGAGCGTCAGCAGCGCCGAGGCCAGTTCCTTGTCCGCGTCCGTCAGCGCCGCCCGGTCAGAGTCCGGGATCCCCGCGAACAGCCCCACCGTCTTCCCGCCGATCCGGATCGGCCGTGTGACCACCCGCGGCCCCGCGTCCTGGAACGACAGCCACTCCCGCGGCTCCCCCACCACCGCCCGCACCTCGAATCCATCGTTCCCCGGCAGCCACTCGATCAGCGCCGCGTCCTCGCAGCCCAGCCCCGTCGCCAGCGCCGCCGCCACCTCCGTCAGCGTCGCCGCCGGCAGCGCCTGCTCTCCAAGTTTCGCCAGCACCGGCACCAGCCGTTCCACCGCCCGCCCGGCCGTGAACGCCCCCGCCCGGCTGTTCAGCAGCATCGCCGGCCGCACCCCGGGATCCGCCTCCCGCGCCGCGTACTTCTTCGGCCGCCGCTCCACCATCGGCCGCCACTCCTCGAGCGCGTCCGCGCGGATCAGCACCTGCCGCCCCATCCGCCGGGTGTCCAGCACGCCCTTCCGCACCGCCCGCGACACGGTGTGGTAGGAGATTCCCTTCAGCCGGGCCGCCTCCGCCATCGTGTACACCGGCACGTCGATCCCGCCAGGTTCCTGCATCCGGACGCTCCCTCCTGCCATCTTCTCCCACACGATACCCCGTTTTCCCCGCGCCTGCCCGCGCCGTCGCCACAGATCCGGCCGCCGCCCGCGCCCGGCCCTCCCGGCTCGCCACGATCTCTCGCGGGCCCGCCGCCTGCTCCGTGTTCCCCGTCCGGATCTCATGCACCGTTTCGATCGCCTCGTCATCCCTCAGGCGATGTGGTTTTCGCTCCATTTCAACCGCGATCGCCGCCGCTGCTTCCGGGTCCTGTCCCGCCCGTTTCCGGGAGTGCGGCAAAAGCGCCCCGGTTGCCGCTCGCGGTCCGGCCCCGGCATCGGCGCCGCGGTCGGAGCGGCACGGGCCGGTCTCCCCGGTCGAGGTCGCCCCGCACGAGCAAGTTCCCGATTTCCCCCACCCGATGCTGCGGCAAGGATGTCCGCATCGCCCGCCGCGCCTCCCTCCATCCCCGGACTGGTTTGACTCTCCCCGCTGGTTCGGGACCCCAAAACTCCCCTCCCTGTGCGAGGGAGCGGGACGTTCGTCGTGATGGGGGCCAGATGCGGCCAACCCGCGCATGGCGGGCGAGAACTGCCGGGCGCCAGAGGCGACCGGTTCCGAAACGGTCCGGCGGTGAGGGCAGGGGCCCCCTCCCCGGCCCCTTCCCTGCGCGGTCTCACAGGCGATTCCCCTGCCCTGCGCCAGTTGGCCCGGATGCCCCGGCGACGGCACAGCCGACCCTGCTCGACGGCGACGGCCTGCGGCACCCTGCCGCCAGCGGCCCGCGTGGGAGGCGCGCGAGCGGCGGGAAATGGCGCTCCGTGACGTCAGGTTGAGCGTGCGGGCCGCGCCAGCGGTTGGGAAGACGGACAGGGGCAGTGCACCGCCCACCGCGAGGCGCGCATCCGTCTCGCGCGCTCCCTCTCCCGCCCGGTCGTCGGGAGACAAACATCCGCTCCCGTCGCCAGCGCGGTCGCTGTCGCTGTCGCTGCGGCGATGCGCGCGCCGCGGCCGCGCCGCCGGGCGCCCACGCCGGGACCGGCCGCGGTCAGGCCGTGCGGATAGCCGCCTCCTGCGCAACCAGTTCCGTCATCGCCAGCACGTAGGCGGCGGTCCCGCGCGACCCCGGGCGCTTCTGCCGCCGGAGCGCCATCGCGTCGAGGTCCTGCGGCGTGCGGCGGGCCAGGGCAGAACCCAGTTTCGCCGGGTCGGCGCCATCGAGCAGCGTTCTCAGCACCGCCAGCAGGTAGTCGCCGCGGAGCCCGCCCTCGCACCCGCCCCATGCGCCGGCGAGCAATCCGACCACCATGCGCAGCCCGCGTTCCCCGGCGCGCCGGTCGATCTCCTCCAGCGCCCCGAGCGCGCTGATCTCGTACGGCCCGGTGCGCGGGCTCGACACCAGCCGCACCCCAAGCTCCCCGAGCACGTCGGCGATGGTCTCGGCGACGACATCCTCCCGGCGGCTGCGCACGGCGAACGACTCCTGCCTGGAGAGCGCGAGCCGCTCCCGGTTGATCAGGACGAACATGCGCTCCTCGTCCTCGATCGCCAACCCCTCGTAGACGAGGCACAGCAGCAGGCGATGGCCCATGCCCAGCCCGAGCACGGCTTCGAGCCGGTGCTGGCCGTCCATCACGTAGTCGATCCCGTCCTCGCGACGCGAGACGGCGAACACGGCGAGTCCGTCGGGATCGAAGGCGTCCATGATCGCCTCCACCTTGTCCCGGCGCACCCGGCGCTGGTAGTCGCCCGGCCGTCTCAGGGAGTCGGCCCGCAGCCAATCGAGCCGGGCGTTCCGCCCTAGCCGGTCGAAGCTCGACATCCCGTCCTCCTGGCGTCCGTACACCTGTGCGTCGGAGCATAACACACTGTGTCAACGACGCGCGCCGTCTGGCCGGGTGCCGCATCGAGCCGCCGACGCCCCGGTCTCCTGCGCCAGCCAGCCAGCCCCAACGCGACCCGGACCGCCGTGGCCGCCCACCTGCACCGCCCGCGCACCCGCGCACCCGCGCACCGGTCCGCGGAAGAAGGCCAGGCGGCCGCCCCCTTGCACCCGGACAGGTTCGAATCTCCGGGCTGGGCTGGCGATCTGCCCCCGGATCGAACCCCCTCATCCACGGACTGGTTTGAACCCCCGCACCGGCGCGGCCACCTGCGC
>JBJTKE010000464.1:0-8633 GCA_046096285.1 Chloroflexota bacterium | reverse complement strand
CCCCGCGCCGTTCCCCCGCCCGCGAGGGAGCCGCATGGCCGCCTACGTCCTGCGCCGCCTGGTGCACATGGTCCCGGTGCTGCTGCTGATCTCGGTCTTTGTGTTCCTGCTGGTGCGGCTGGTGCCGGGCGACCCGGCGGCGATCATGCTCGGACCGCGGGCCACGCCGGAGAACATCGCGAAGATGCACGCCCAGTTGCGGCTCGACGATCCGCTCTGGGTGCAGTACGGCTCGTTCCTCGGGCGTCTCGTGCAGGGGGACCTCGGAGACAGCATTCGCAAGCGGGAGCCGGTGACAGCGGTGCTGGCGACGCGGGTGCCCCCGACGCTCTTCCTTGTCGCCTACGCGGCGGTGCTGTCGGTCCTGATCAGCGTGCCGCTGGCGACGCTGGCGGCGACCCATCGCGGCGGCTGGGCCGACCAGGCGGTGCGCACCTTCACCATCGTGTCGCTGGCGATGCCGGCGTACTGGATCGGGATGATGCTGCTCCAGTTCTTCGCGGTGAAGTACCGGTTCTTCCCGGTCTCCGGCTGGGGCGAAGGGTTCGCCGGGCACCTGCATGCGCTCTTCCTGCCCGCGCTCTCGCTGGCGCTCGCCATCTCGTCCATCCTGGTGCGCGGGCTGCGGACCTCGCTGATCGAGACGCTCGACGCCGACCACGTCCGCACCGCCCGGGCCAAGGGGCTGACCGAGGGGCGGGTCTTCGGCTGGCACGTCCTGCGGAACTCGTCGCTCTCCACCGTGACCGTGCTCGGGGTCAACCTCGCGTTCCTGGTCGGCGGCACGACGATCATCGAAACCATCTTCAGCGTTCCGGGAATCGGGCAGTTGATCATCCGCGCGATCTTCGACCGGGACTATCCGGTAATCATGGGAGTGACCCTGGTGTTCGGGGTGCTGGTGCTGGCGATCAACCTGCTGACGGACCTGAGCTACGCCGCGCTCGACCCCCGGGTGAAGTTGAGTTGAGCGACGCGGCCCCCTCCCCTGCCTCGCTGGCCACCCTCGCCGGGGCGGCCACGCCGCCGCCCGCCGGCAAGCGCCGCGCGCGCTGGCTCAACCGCAGCCTTGGTCTGGGCGCGGCCATCACCCTGCTGCTGGCGGCCTTCTGCCTGATCTACCCGCTGGCGAGCCCGTGGAACCCGGTGGACCCCGACTTCACCCAGCCCACCTTCGCCGCGCCCTCGCTGGCCCATCCGCTCGGCACCGACAACTTCGGGCGGGACACGCTGACCCGGCTCGCATGGGGCGGCCGGGTCGACCTGATGGTGGCCTTCGCCGCAACGCTGGTGACGCTGGTGATCGGAAGCCTGCTCGGGCTGCTGGCGGGCTACCGCGGCGGGTGGATCGACTCCGTGCTGATGCGGTTCGTCGATTTCACCGTGACCATGCCCTACCTGGTGCTGGTGATCGCGGTGGTGGCGGTGCTGGGACCGTCGCAGTGGAACATCGTGTACGCGATCTGGCTGGTGGGCTGGGTGGCCTATGCCCGGATCGTGCGCGGGGAAACCCTGATCGCGCGGAACCTCGAATACGTCGAGGCGGCGCGGGTGGCGGGCATGAGCGACGCGCGGATCATGCTCCGGCAGATCCTCCCGAACGTGGCGACGGCCGCGCTGGTCTTCGCGATGGCGGACATGGTGCTGAACATCCTGGTGGCGTCGTCGCTCTCGTTTCTCGGGCTTGGCGTGCAGCCGCCGAACCCGGAATGGGGGCTGATGGTGGCGGAGGCGCGCGATTTCTTCCTGCGCGACTGGCGGCTGATGACCTACCCCGGCCTGGCGGTGCTGGTGGCGGGCGCGGGGTTCGGGCTGATCGGCGACGGGTTGGCGCAGGCCCTGCGGCCAAAGGGCTAGCGCGACGGCCAACGGCCAACGGCCAACGGCCAGCGGCCAGTGGCCAGCGGCCAACGGGCAGGCGCGCGGTGGCGCGGGACCCGGTCAGGGCGCCGCGTCGAGGTCGAGATCCAGCCAGATCATGTCCCGCAGGCGAATGCCGTTCTCCCAGATCTCGGCGGGATAGCCGCGCTCGGGCGTGAAGAAGTCGCGGTCGATGCGAAACAGCCGAAAGCCGAGTTTCTGGTAGAGCGCGAGCGGGCCGAGGCTGGAGGTCCCGGTCGCGACGGTCAGGCGGCGGACTCCCGCCGCCCGCTGCCGTGCAATCACGTCGGTGAGCATGGCCCGGGCGATGCCCCGGCCCTGCCGGTCCTCGCGGACGGCGACGGATTTCACCTCGGCCCCGTCGCCGTCGCCGTCGCGGATGACGAGCGCGAGACCGGCCGCCGCTCCGTCGGCCTCCCGCGCGATGAACAACTCCCCGAGGTCGATGTACCGCGCCACCTGGTCGGCGGAATCGTCGGCCAGCAGCAGCAGATCCATGAACTCCCGGCGGCGCGGACCCGCCGGGATGGACTCGAGGGTGATGGTCGCCACGGTGACGCAATCCTCCGGGACGCGAAGACGCCGGGCAGCAAACCCCGCCCGGCGTCCATCCTACTCCCGGCGTCCGGCCGGCGCGACCCCGACACCCGGACGCCTACTGCCCGGGCCCGTCGTTCCTGAACGGCCCGACGTTGTAGGAGTCCATCATCGCCATGTTTGCGTTGAAACGCCGCCGCCGCTCCATCTCCTCGTCGCTGGGACGCGCGCCGTCGCTGCCGAGCACGCCGAAGATGCAGAACAGGAAGACGAGCGCGATCACGATCTCCACGGTGACGTTTCCCGGTCACGCCGGACCGGCCTCCCGCCGCCCCGGCCCGGCATGCGCCGGAAGCCCTTCGAAAGGCGGCCATGCACGCGAGTACGCCAGATGCGACGATCCGGTTCCACACTCCGCCGCGCAAGCCGGGCCCCTGGCGGCGGCCCCGCCCGCGGAGACGGCGACGCCGGGCCGGGCATGGCGCCCGGCCCGGCGTGAACGCGCGCGGTCTGCCGCGACTCCGCCCGCCAGCAGCCGCGGAGGTTTATCCGCGACGCCCGGCCTCGAAGGTGGAGGCGAAATCCTCCATCAGCGCCTGCTGCGTCTTGACCCCGCCGAACTGCATCGAATCGAACGACACCGACTCGACCATCGACCGCTGGCGGCGCTCCCGCTCCCCGCGGGAAACCCCCTGCAGATCGCCGACCACGCGGCCAGCACGAACAGCCCGATGACGATCGCGATCATGACCCACATTTCCGGAACTCCGGCCCCGCGGAACCGCTTCCCGCCGCCCCGGCCCGGCATTCACCGGAAGCCCTTCGAAGGGCGGCATTGGGGGTACTTCGCCCCAGGACGCGCCGGTGTTCCACTGGCTCACTCGCCGGGGCCGGGAACGAGGAACAGGCCGAAGGCGGCCAGCACGGACGATCACCACACAAACGGCGCGGCGAGCTCCGATCGAGACCGGCGGGTCATCATGCCCGTCATCTTGACCGATGCGGGGTCATGCGACAATCAGGCCCGGAACTTGCGTCCACGGGGAGCGCGTCATGCTCGCGAAGGTGTACTCCTGCGCCACGGTCGGCCTCGATGGCGTGCTGGTCGAGGTCGAGGTCGACATCGGCACCGGGCAACCGGGGATGACCGTCGTCGGTCTGCCGGACGCCGCCGTGCGGGAGTCGCAGGAGCGGGTGCGGGCGGCCATCCGCAACAGCGGCGGCAAGGTGCCGCACGGGCGGATCACCGTCAACCTCGCCCCCGCCGATCTCAAGAAGGCCGGCCCGATCTACGACCTGCCGATCGCCCTGGGCATCCTCATCGCCGGGCGGCAGATCGCTGCGCCGCCGCTCGACGACGCCCTGGTGGTCGGGGAACTCTCGCTGGACGGCATCGTGCGCCATGCGCCGGGGATGATCGCAATGGCCGCGCTCGCGGCCAGCAAGGGCATCCGGCGGGCGTTCGTGCCGGCGGAGGACGCGGCCGAGGCCTCCATCGTCGGCGGGCTGGAAATCCTGCCGATCCGCACCCTGGCCGACCTCGTGAACCACCTCACCGGGGAAGCCCCGATCGCGCCATACGCACCGGGCGAGGCCGAGCCATCCACCCCGTGGCTCGGGGTCGATTTCGCGGACGTCAAGGGGCAGGAGCACGTCAAGCGGGCGTTGGAGGTGGCGGCGGCCGGCGGCCACAACGTCCTTCTCTCGGGACCGCCCGGCTCCGGGAAGACGATGCTGGCGCGAGCGATGCCCTCGATCCTGCCGCCGATGACCCCGGACGAGGCGCTGGAAGTGACGCGGATCTACTCGGTGCGGGGGCTGCTGCCGCCGGAGGCGGCGATGATCCGCGAGCGCCCCTTCCGCGCCCCCCATCACACCACCAGCTACGTCGGGCTGGTGGGAGGTGGCTCGTGGCCGCGGCCCGGCGAGATCAGCCTCGCCCATCGCGGCGTCCTCTTCCTCGACGAGGTGCCAGAGTTCGGCGCGACCAAGCTCGAAGGGCTGCGGCAACCGCTGGAGGACCGCTTCGTCACCCTGTCCCGGGCGGCGGGCACCCTCACCTTCCCGGCCAACTTCACGCTGGTGGCCGCGATGAACCCCTGCCCCTGCGGCTACTTCGGAGACCCCGTCCGCTCCTGCCGCTGCGCGCCCTCCGCGGTCTCCCGGTACCAGAAGCGCCTCTCCGGCCCGCTGCTGGACCGCATCGACATCCACGTCGAGGTGCCGCGGATCGACCATGCGGAACTCGCCGACAAGCGGCCCGGTGAGCCCTCGGCGGATATCCGGGCGCGGGTCGCCGCCGCCCGCGCCCTCCAGACCGCGCGGTTTTCCGGCACCGCCATGAAAGCCAACGCCGACATGGGCTCCCGCGAGACCCGCCAGTACGCCGACCCGGACCCCGCCGGCCAGCAACTGCTCGACACCGCCGCCCGCCAGCTGCACCTCTCCGCGCGCGCCTGGCACCGGGTGCAGAAGCTGGCCCGCACCGTCGCCGACCTGGCCGGCAGCGAGCAGGTGCTGGCCGCCCACGTCGCCGAGGCGCTGCAATACCGCCCGCGGCTGGCGGGGGAGTAGGCCGAAGGGAGCGACCGGGGTCCGCCCGGGCATGCCCGCCGCGGGCAGCCGCCACAGTCCATCACGCGCCGTCGGACCGTGCTCCAGCCCCGCATTGCAGGAGCGACGAAAGGAGTGCCACCCTACCGGCATGGACACGACAGAGACCCGAAAAGCCTACTCGCTGACCCTCGGCGACCGGGGCAGCCTCGTGCTTCCGGCCGAGGTGCGCGAGCAACTGGAGGTGGACCCGGGGATTCGGCTGATCCTCATCCTCCGGGACAAGGAACTCCGGATCGTCTCGGCGCGGGAGCAGATACGCCGGATCAGCGGGATGTTTCGTCATGTCTCACCAGGCGTTTCCATGGTCGACGAGTTGATCGCGGAGCGTCGTGCCGAAGCGGCTCGCGAGAACCAGGAGCGACGGACCCCGAGGCCGCCGTGGTTCTCGATGCCTCTGCCCTGCTCGTCATCCTGCACAGGGAACCGGGCATCGAAGTCGTCTGGGCGCTGATCGAGTCCGGGGCTTTCATGCGCGCGGTGAACTACGCGGAGACGCTGACTCGGCTCGCCAAAGTCGGGGTTGATCCGGCCAACGCTCACAGGCAGATGGTCGAGGCCGGCCTCATCGGCCAGTTGATCGAGGTCGTTCCCTTCGAGGAGGACGACGCCATCGCCGCCGCCGCCCTCAGGCCCCCGACGCGCCGGAACGGCCTGTCGCTCGGCGACCGCGCCTGCCTCGCGCTCGGCAGGCGGCCCGGGCGGCCGGTGCGGACCTCGGACCGCGCATGGGCGGGAATCGACGCGGGCGTGGAGATCCTGTTCATCCGCGAGTAGCGCGTCTACGCGTGTTCCGGCGCGGCGGGAACGGCGGTACACTCCCGCGCAGCGTTTCCGGTCCCGGCGGCGCGCGGCGCAGGCCCGGACCCAGCCCCTCGCAAAGGAGGCCCCGTGAGCCACCCTGCCCATGCCAGCACCAGCGCCAGCACCGCCAGCCCGTTCGACGGCCTGACCCTCGAGCGGCTGCATACCCGCAAGAGCGCGAAGTGGCGGCATCATCCGCCGGACGTGCTGCCGGCATGGGTCGCGGAGATGGATGTCACCCTCGCGCCGTCCATCGTCGCGGCGGTCCAGGAACTGCTGGCCGAAAGCGACTCCGGCTATGCCGATTTCGACGGCCACCCCTACGCGGAGGCGCTCAACCGCTTCTCCACCGACCGCTGGGGCTGGAGTTTCGACCCGGCATCCACCCACCAGGTGACCGACGTGCTGACCGGGGTGATGGAAGTCACCCGCGACGTCGCGCCGGAGGGCGCGATCGTGCTGACCACGCCGGTCTACCCGCCCTTCTTCTCGATCGCCGAGGCGCTGGGGCGGCAGGTGGTGGCGGCCCCGCTGGGGGAGGATGGACGAATCGACCTCGGGTCGCTCGACCGCGCCTTCGCGGAGGCGGCGGCGCTCGGCGGGCGTCCCACGCTGATCCTCTGCAACCCGCACAACCCGAGCGGCGTGGTGCACACCCGCGACGAACTCGCTGGCGTGGCCCGGTTGGCGCGGAAGCACGGCGCGCTCGTGGTGTCGGACGAGATCCACGCCCCGTTGGCGCTGCCCGGGGCGGAGTTCGTGCCCTACCTCTCCGCGCCGGAGAGCGGACCGGATTTCGCGGTGCTCTCCGCCTCGAAGGGCTGGAACCTCGCGGGGTTCAAGGCGGCGGTGGTGGTTCCGGGCGCGGACGCGCCGGACGTGTCGGACGCGATGCACCGGCCGGGCAACCACGCCGGGCACATCGGCGTGACCGCGCACGCGGCGGCGCTGAACGGCGGCCGGGAGTGGCTTGAGGCGGTGATCGCCGGGATCGACGCGAACCGGCGGGCGTTGCCGGAACTGCTGGCGAAGCACCTGCCCGGGGCGCGCTGTCGTCTGCCGGAGGGCACCTACCTCGCCTGGATCGACTGCCGCGATCTCGGGCTGGGAGATGACCCGGCAGTGGCGTTCCTCGAGCGAGGGCGGGTCGCGGTCAACTCGGGCCTGCCGTTCGGGGCCGGCGGCGAGGGGCACGTCCGGCTGAACCTCGCGACGACCCCGGAGATCCTCGCCGAGGCGGTGGAGCGGATGGGCCGGGCGTTGCCAGTCGGGGCTGGGCGGTCCTGAGCGGTCCCGGCGACGAATGACGCGGAAACGACGGCGGGCCACGGGGGAGACCCCGCAGCCCGCCGGTCGGTCGCCGCCTAGTTTCGATTCGGCTTGTGCTTGACCCTGCCCGCGCCGCGGGACACCCAGAGCTTGCCGTTCTTGTCCACCGTGGCCATGCCGGCCTGCTTGCGCCCGGCCATGGTGTGAACGCAGCGCGGGGTATACACGGGCTTGCCATTTTCGATGGTCACGACCACTTCGTGGATCAGCACCGGGTTGGCGCTGGCCACGACATACATGGTGGAGCCGTTGAAGGCCACACCATAGGCGTTGGGAACCGCGTATGACTCGGGGAGGACCGTGGCGGTCGCGGTGTCGATGGCGACGACCTTGCCGACCTCGAAGCAGGTGGCGAACATGAGACCGCCCGGGCCGCGGCCGAGGTCGCGCGCGCCGCGGGTGGTCGAGCCGCCGCACACGGGAGTGAGAATGGTGTCGGTGGTGATGCCAGGACCGAGTTGCCCGACGGCATCCTGGTTGTCGAGGCTGTACCAGAGGATGCCGTTGTCGCCGAACTCGGCGGCCCAAGGCAGATCAGCATTGACGTTGGAAAACTCGGTGTTCGTCCAGCCAAGGGTCACCGGATCGACCGAAAACACCCTGTTCGACCAACGGTACTCCATTGCAATGATCGTTCCGTCGTTCGGGTTGACGGTGATGCCGGACAATCGCTGCTTGTAGGAGTTCCTCGGTCCCCACTTGAGGTCGCTGCCGTCGAGGTTCATGCTGCCGACGCGGTTGCGCTTGTGGATTTGCGTGAAGTAGACGCGGTCGCCGTGGGCTGAGATGCCGATGGTGGAGCCACCGGCCGGTGTCGGGCTGATCTCGCCGGCGAGGATGGTCGGATCGACCGTCACCGTGCAAATGATCGCGCAGGCGCCACCGACGCATTCCGATCCCTCGGCGCAGGCAACGCAGGCCGCGCCGTTGATGCCACACTGGGCGTTTGAAACCTCGGTGACGCAGGTGTCGCCAGCGCAGCACCCGGCGGCGCAGCCAGCCTGGCAGGTGGAGCAGCGGCCGCCGTAACAGCGAAGCCTGCCGCAGCAGTTGCGGGTTTCGGTGCAGGTCCCCCGGCGCTTGCGGCAGCGGCAGCGGCCCTCGCCGTCCTTGTTGCGCTTCCCGGTGGACCGCTCGCAGATGCCGGTGCAGCACTGGTTGTCGCGGGTGCACCGGTTCGCCTCGCGGGAGCCGTCGCCGCAGGGGCCGGCGATGCCCGGGCTCCGGCGGCCGGCGTCGCGGGCGCGCCGTGCAGCGGGGCCGTTCTGGTTGCGCCCGCGGTTCCGTCCGGCCTCGGCCGGATCCGCGCCGATCAGGGCGGCAAGGCTGGCGGCAAGGCCGAACCCAAGTCCCGCGCGCCGGGTGAGGCCGCGAGAGAATGCAGCGACGAGGTGATCGAATCTCTGGCTATCCACCACATCATCTCCCTGCTAGTAGTGTCTAACATTCCGGCTAGCACATCATACTAC
>JBJTKE010000463.1:0-1374 GCA_046096285.1 Chloroflexota bacterium | reverse complement strand
TCTCGCTGGCGCACAAGGCGAAAATTAATGAAGAAGGCGTGACCTTCAGGTCTCACCTGGACGGGACGCCGTACACGCTGACCCCCGAGCGCGCCATGGACCTCGAGGTGGGATTCGGGGCCGACGTGGTGATGCAACTGGACCACGTGATCGGCCTGCCGGCGGCGCGGGAGGCGGTCCGCGACGCCACCGAGCGCAGCCACAGGTGGCTGGACCGGTGCATCGCCGCGTACCGGAGTCTCGACGGCCCGGACCGGGGAACGGCCCTGTTCGGCATTTGCCAGGGCGGGCTGGAACCGGACCTGCGCCGGGAGAGCGCGCGCTACGTCGCCGCCGCGGATGTTTACGGCTGCGCGATCGGCGGCCTGAGCGTGGGCGAGCCAAAGGCCGAGATGGCGGCGATGCTCGAGGTGGTGGAGCCCGAGTTGCCGGCTGAAAAGCCGCGCTACCTGATGGGCGTAGGGTCGCCTGAGGATCTCTGGATGGGTGTCGAGCGCGGGGTGGATCTCTTCGACTGCGTGCTGCCAACCCGGTTGGCGCGGAACGCGGCGCTGTTCACGCCCGATGGCAGGATCAACATCCGGGCGCGGCGCTGGGCCGCCCATCACGAACCGCTGGACCCCACCTGCGACTGCGGCGCCTGCTCGCGGTTCACCGCCGCGTACCTCCACCACCTGTTCCGGGCGGGGGAGGTGCTGGGGCTTCGTCTGGCCTCGGTCCACAACCTGCGCTTCCTGGCGCGGGAGATGGAGCGGATCCGGTTGGCGATCGAGCGGGGCCGGTTCGCCGAGGAGGCGCGGGCGTTTGCCGGGCGATACCGGGCGGTCGGCCAGGCGTCGTGACGACGCGCTCGCCCGCGCCTGACTACAATGGGCGGGGGCGGGGAAGGACCGTCCGCGGCGGCGCCGGTCGCGCCCGCAGCGATGAACGCAAAGGTGGCCGTCGTGCCGTATGTGCCCGAGTTTGATCCCGAGCGGGTGGGCGGCATCGCCTGCGGCACGGACATCATCGAGATCGCCCGCATCCGGAAGGCGCTTGACGAGTTCGGCGAGCGCTTCCTGGAGAAGGTGTACACGGAGCGCGAGCGCGAGCGCTACCGGGACCGGGCGCCGGAACTGGCGGCCCGGTTCGCCGCCAAGGAAGCGACGTCGAAGGCGCTGGGAACCGGCATTCGCGGCATCCGGTGGAAGGAGATGGAGATCATCTCCAACCGGCGCGGAAAGCCGATCCTCGTGCTGCACGGCGCGGCGGCGGAGCGGGCCGAGTCGCTGGGACTGGTGGCGTTCGACGTCTCATTGACCCATTCGAGAACCGACGCAATGGCGTTCGTGGTCGCGCTGCGCGATCCGGCGGCCGGCGGGGACTGAAGGAGCA
>JBJTKE010000462.1:0-3437 GCA_046096285.1 Chloroflexota bacterium | reverse complement strand
GCTCGCCCCGGATCGCGGCGGCGGCGGCGATGGCGACCCGGTAGAAGTCGCGGTCCACGTTGGGCACGAAGTCCTCCCGCCTGGCCCTGACCGGGCGCGGATCGCCGCCGGGCGGCATGGCGACGCCGGCAAGGTCGTCATGGTCTCCGGCAAGGAAGTCCAGCAGGACAGGCAGCGGAAACCGCACGATGGCGGCGACCTCAGCCGGGTTCGGGTGGTAGGTTTGGAGCGGGCGGTCGTCCCGCAGCAGCAGGATCGACTGCACTTCGCGATCCCGGACTCCCGCCCCGGATTCGCTGGCGACCACCCGCGTGCCCAGTTCGATGACGCGAGCCGGGTCCGGGTGGATGCCGATCTCCTCGTGCACCTCCCGCAGGGCGTCGTGCACCGTCTCTCCTGCGCCAAGGTGGCCGCCGACGGTGGCGTCGAGGCGGTCCGGCCAGGTGTCTTTTTCCGGAGAACGCCGCTGGAACAGCAGGAACGGCTCGCCGCCTGCGCCGCGGCCCGCCACCCACAGGTGGATGGCGCGGTGCCAGTCGCCGTCGCGGTGGACGGCGGCGCGGGTCTTGATGAGGCCGGTTGGCGACCCGTCGGCCCGGACGACGTCGAAGAGTTCGCCGGGGTCCTGGGCGAAGCCGGGCTGGCCGCTCATCGGGCGCTCGCGGCGCGGCTGGTCATGGCAGCACCTCGTCGCATCGCAGGTCCTCCCACGCCATGGCGACCCGCGAGAGGACCGGGAACCAGGAGTCTGGCTCCTCGTCGCGCTGGGCGCGAAGGATCGGCATGCTGGCCCGGCGCACGATGGCCCGGCGGTAATCATCGAACAGGTCGTCGCGCGAGTAGCCGGTGACGCCTCCGGCGGCGATGGTCGCGTGCCAGGTGTCGAGCAGGTCCGATTCGAGCCGTCTGCGCAGGCCGGTATCGAACCGGAGCACGATCAACGAGACCAGATCGAACGCTGGCGAGTCGACGCTCCAGCCCTCCCAGTCCAGCAGCAGGGCCGGTCCCCCCGGCTCGATCGGCGTGAGCACGTTCCAGGGATGGGCGTCGCCGTGGATGGCGGAAACCGGACCCGCGAGCGCCCGGCCCAGCAACGCGCCGGCGCTCCCGGCATGACGCTCCACGGCGTGGCGGATCGACCGGTCGAGGAAGGGGCCGTAGCGGTCGAGAAATGCCGTCGCGGCGGCTGCCGCATCGGTCCCCCGTTTTTCGACGTAGCCCGCGTCCCGCTGCCCTACGGTGGCGATGATGTCCTCGTGATTCCACCAGGCGGCGTGCAGACCGCCGAATGCGATGCAGGAGAGGCGGGCCTGCTCCGGGGTCGGGGGCAGGCCGCGCGGCGGGCGCTCGTGGCTGCCGGTGAGGTCGGCCATCAGCAGATGGCCGTGGCGCGCGTCCTCCGCGCAGGCGGCCGCGTACACCGCCGGCGAGACCGGATCGGCCATCAGCGGAGCGAGCATCGTGTAGAAGCCGTGCTCCTTGCGCCGGCGCCTGCGGGCGGCGGCGTCGGTGGCGTCGGGGCGGGCAAGTTTGAGCATCAGGCGCTCTGGAAGGTCTCCGCCGGTCTGGTCGATCTTCAACCGGTAGAGCGCGGAGTAGGGCTTGGTGCGGTACGGCTCGACCTCGAGCGAGTGGACCGACACGTCTGGCCGTCCGCCGTCCCGCAGGACCCGCTCGAGCCACCGTGCCGTGATGTCGTTCTTGCGGGCGATAAGTCCCGGTGGCGCCATGTCGTACCCGTGTCCTGTCGTAATCGGCGCCGCCAGCGGCGCCGCGGGATCAGTAGGACTCGCTCGAAAAGTCGAGGCCCATCTTGGCGTTGGTGCCCCCATCGACGTAGAGCGTCTGCCCGGTGACGAACCGCGCGCCATCGCCGGCGAGGAACGCGGCGACCGGGCCGATGTCGTCCGGCAGGCCGACGCGGCCGATGGGCACCTTGGAGCCGCCGAACTCGCTGGTGTAGGCCGGGTTGTCGAAGTAGCGGGGCACCTCGATGAGACCGGGGGCGATGGCGTTGACCCGCACCCCCTGCGGCGCCGCCTCGATGGCGAGGGTCCGGGTGAACGCGATGATCGCGCCCTTCGTCGCGGCATAGGCCACGTGGTCGGGGAAGCCGCCGCCGCCATGCACCGAGGTGATGTTGATCACCGAGCCGCGCCCGGAGGCGCGCAGCGCGGGCATCGCCCGCCGCGCGCAGAAGAAGTAGGCCTTCATGTTGAGGTCGAACATCTCGTCGTAGAGGTTCTCGGTCGTGGCGTCGATGGACTGGGCGCGGGTGACGCCCGCGTTGTTGACGAGGATGTCGAGCCCGCCGAAGCGATCGAGCGCCGCGTCGACGATGCGCTCGCAGGCGGCGACCTCCTTCAGGTCGCCCTGCACCGCGAACGCCTCGCCGCCAGCAGCGCGGATGGCCGCCGCCGTCTCCTCCGCGCCCCGGGCGCTGGCCCCGTAATGAATGGCGACCCGCGCGCCCTCCCGCGCCAGTTCCCGCGCGATTCCGTTCCCGATGCCCATGCCGGCGCCGGTCACCAGCGCGGAGCGGCCCTCGAGCGTGCCCATGTCGTATCGCCTCCCGGCTATGCTGTCCTCAGCGTGCCAGCGTGATGATACCGGGAGGTTGCGGCATGGGCATGGGGTCCGGAACGGTGGCGCTGGTGACCGGGGCAAATGCCGGCATCGGCCGGGAGACCGCGCGGCGGCTTGCGGCCGCGGGATTCACCGTGGTCGGAGCGGCGCGGCGGCCGGAAGCGGTCGGGGAGATGCGCGCGCAGGGCATCCTCGCGGTGCAAATCGACGTCACCGATGAGCCGTCGATGGCCGCGGGCGTGGCCGAGGCGGAGCGGATTGCCGGCCCGGTTGGCGTGCTGGTCAACAACGCCGGCTATGGTCTCGCCGGGCCCGTCGAACTCCTCGCGATGGACGACATCCGTCGCCAGTTCGAGACGAACGTGTTCGGGCTGGTCCGCATGTGCCAGTTGGTGCTGCCGGGAATGCGGGAGCGGGGCGCCGGGCGGATCATCAACGTGAGTTCGATCGCGGGCGAGATGACCCTGCCGGGCGAGGGGGCCTACCACGCCAGCAAGTACGCGGTGGAGGCCTTCAGCGATGCGCTGCGGATCGAGGTCGCCCAGTTTGGGGTGGCGGTCTCGCTGGTGCAGCCCACGGGAGTGCGCACCGGTTTCTTCGCCGCGCTCGACGAAAGCGCCTGCGTCGCCGGGTCGGGACCCTACCGCGGATTGATCGACGGGTGGCGGGCGCTGATCTCCCGCACCCAGGCCAGCAGGGTCGGCATGATCGACCCGGAGGACGTCGCCAACGCCATCGTGCGGGCCGCCACCGAGGACCGGCCGAAGCCGCGCTACCGGGTGGGATGGAGCGGCAGCGTCATGCTCGCGGCGAAGGCGCTGCTCCCCGCCCGCGCCGGGAATGAGGGCATG
>JBJTKE010000461.1:0-18609 GCA_046096285.1 Chloroflexota bacterium | reverse complement strand
AGGCCTGCGTGAACGCCATCGCGGACTTCTTCACCATCGCCCTGCTCACCGCAACGCTCCGCTCCACCGCGCCGCTCCTCTTCGCGGCGATGGGCGGCCTGCTCTCCGAACGCTCCGGCGTCACCAACATCGCCCTCGAGGGCCTCATGCTGCTCGGCGCGTTCGCCGCCGCCGCCGGGACCTTCTTCTCGGGCAACCCGTTCGTCGGGCTGGCGGTCGGGATGCTGGCCGGCCTCCTCGGCGCGCTTGTCTTCGGCGTCTGGACCATCGGCCTTCGCGCCGACCAGATCGTCGCCGGCACCGCGATCAACCTGCTCGGCGCGGGGCTCACCGCCTTCCTCGTGCAGCGCATCTGGAACCAGGCGGGCGGGTCGCCGCAGGTCGACAAACTGCCGGCGGTCTCGGTCGCCGGCAACAACGTCAACATCCTGGTTCCGGTCGCCTTCCTGCTGGTGCCGCTCGTCCAGTTCGTCCTCTACCGCACGAAGGCCGGGTTGCGCATCATGGCCGCCGGCGAATCGCCCACCGCCGCCGAGAGCGTCGGGATCGCGGTGCCCGCGTATCGTTACGCCTGCGTGCTGGCGAGCGGGCTGCTGGCCGGGCTCGGCGGCGCCTACCTCTCCATCGGCGACCTCTCGCAGTTCACCATCAACATGACCGCCGGACGCGGCTTCATCGCCCTCGCCGCCGTCATCTTCGGCAACTGGACGCCCTGGGGCACCCTCGCCGCCGCGCTGCTCTTCGGGTTCTCGCAGGCCGTCCGCTACCAGGTGCAGGCGCTCAACCTGCCCATCTCCCAGGATCTGCTGATCGCCCTGCCCTACGTCGTCACGCTGATCGCCGTCACCATCTTCGCCCGCCGCAGCCACCCGCCCGCCGGTCTCGGCAAGCACGCCCGCAGCGGCTGAGGCCAGCGGTGGCCCCGCCGCGATAGGGTCCGGGCCGCGCTCCGAGCCTGCGCTGCGGCCGCAGGCAGTCAGCGCGCTCCGCCCCGGGAGATCATCGCGCGACGTTGTACGGGATGATGCAAATCAGTGTCCAGAGGACCACCAGGGCCGTCATCGGGACCGTCTGCAGCGGCGCGCCCTTCCGCGAGCGGCCGCCGCGCGACTCGAGGAAGGTGTAGGCGGGAAAGACGGCCACGCCAAGAAGAACGGCCATCACGCCCCACAGGGGACCCTTCTCCTGCCCGACCACCAGCGCGCCAGCCAGCCACAGCACGATCGCCACCGCGGCGATCGCGCCCGCCCAGAAGCGGGTCCAGCCGCCGACGTTCCACATCTCGCTCACGAACACCGCCAGCACGAGCCCGCAAATCACCAGGGCTGCAACCGACAGGATCGGTATAGACCAGGCCAGCCATCGGTTGCGGGGCGGCCCGGCAGCGTTCGCCCCATCGCCGACACCATCGGACTCCTCTTTTCCGCCGGAGTTTGTCAAGCCAGGCGCCGAGACCGTATCCGGATTCATCATCGGCGGGCGAATCGAGGACCGCTGGCGCGGGGGAGACGGAGGCGAGGACGGCTGGCGCGGCAGGGGCGACGGGGTCGCCGGGGGTTGCGGGGACGGCGGGGACGGCGGGGACGACCTCGGCGGCGGGACCGGCCCTGCGAGCCCAAGCGCAGCCGACCAGGTCGTCACCGCCCATCGGGCCGCGTCGTCCCGCATTCCCCGTTCCCGCTTCAACTGGTCGACCGACTGCTCAGCGGCGACCGCCAGCGTGCCCATGCCCGCCGCCTGCCGGAGCCGGGCCGGAACCCCGTCCGCCTGCGCCGCGGTGATCACGTTGATCTCGGCTTTCCGCTCCGGGCACAGATCGCCCAGCATCGCGGCAGTCCGCCGCGAATCCTCGATGAGCGTTTCGCCATACCGGGGAATAAGCCCGCGCAGGGCGTCGGCCACCTCGGTGCTGACCCGGCGCTCGCCCTGCTGGTTCCCGTAGCCCGGCTCGCTGCGCTCGCTGATGCCCAGACGATCCCTTCGACATCCCCGAACCGGCTGACCACGCCATCCGCGATCCGCACCGTGTTCCCCGGTCCCACCGTGCGCGGCTCTCCCCGCTCGTTCACCGCGCGCCAGGTCCGCTGCGATTGGTTCCGCAGCCCCCACACGTCGGGAAGTTCCGGGTGCGGCGCCACCTCGGCCAATGCCCGGTCGAACTCGTACAACCTGCCCGCCTCCAGGTGGTGCGGGAACAACCGGGCTCCCGGGGCAAGCACCACCACCTCGCCGCCGACCGCGAGGCGCGGCGGCCATCCCGCCATCCGGCATTCCGGGTTCCAGCAGGCGCCGCCGCCGCCCGCGCCGCCGCTCGCCGAGTCGAAGCAGCGCTCGGCGCCGCACCGCGGGCAGGGCGCCACCAGATCGCCGAGCCGGGTCATCGCCGCCCGCCACTCGCTCTCGCGCACCCGGCCATGCTCCGGATCGGCGATTCCTGCGGTAAAGGACCGGGTAAACAGGTCCCGGATGAACGACGGGTAGAGCCGCCAGTTGACGATCGCGTTGGGATGGCGGCCCGGATCCGGCGCGTTCGTGTCGTCCTCCGGGTCGAAGATGAAGCGCGGGTCCTCGCCGTAGAGATGGTTCATCGCCGCCCGGTCAAAGCAGTCGATGGACGACTCGCGCCGTCCCTCCAGCGGGTGATGGACCATCAGCAACTGGAACAGCAGCACCGCCAGCGAGTACAGGTCGGTCTTGCTCGACGGCCTCGCCTCCCCCCGCACGATCTCCGGGGCCATGAAGCGGGGCGTGCCGAGGATCGTTCCCTCCTCCGATCCATCCACCGACACATTGTCGGTGTCGCAAATCAGCACCTCGCCCGACTCGCGGTCGAACATCACGTTGCCGAACGAGATGTCCTGGTAGCACAGCCCCTTTGCGTGCAACTGCAGGAAGCTGTCCGCGAGCAGGTGGCCGGCCCGGGCGATGGTCCTGATGGAGACGTCCTCCCGGCCACGCATCAGCGCGCTCATGCCCCGGAATCGCGCCGGTTGCAGGGCCATCACGTACCCGAAGCCGGGAGTCTCCGGCGAGTCCACCAGTTCCACCGGCCAGAGGAACCGCGCGGACGGCGGCCCCATCGCGACCAGCCTCCGGAGCCCAAGCCGCTGGCCGGGCGTGGCCATCCGGCCGTAATACCATTTCACCGCCATGCTGCCGACTGGCCCAGCCGCCTCGTAAACCTCGCCCTGCCCGCCCTGCCCGAGCAGGCGCTCGATCACATAGGGCCGCTTCGACGTCTCGCCGGTCACGGTCTGCCCCGGCCGGAACAGGCCAATCGACTCCTGCGTCAACATCGCCGCCTACCAGACATCTGGCGCCATCCGCGACCACGTCGCCTCCGGCGCCCACGTCGTCGGCGTCTGCGCGCTCGGCGGCGCGACGATCGAGGAGAGCACGCTCGTCGCCGCCGAGCGGATAGCCCGCGCCAACGCCTCCGGATTGTTCGCCCGGACCACCCGGTCGCTCGCGCCCGTGAAGCCGCGCAGCACGTCGAGGTCGGCGTCGCCGCCGATCGCGATGGCGAACCGCTCCGATCGCCGCCCCCACGGCTGCTCCAGCAGTGCGCGCAGCCCCGCCGCGTAATCGTCGGTTGGCTGCCCGTCAGACAGCAGCACGAGCACCGGCGGAAATCCCGGCTCCGCCGCGGACGAGGCCCGGAACGACTCGGCCACCAGCGTCAACGCCGCCCCGAGATCGGTCATTCCGCCCGCAACGATGTCGTCCCAAGCGAACGTCTCCACCGGAACCGGCCGCGCGGCATGCCAGTGCGCGCCATCAGAGAACGCGACCACCCGGACCAGCACCTCGGCGTTCGGGCAGTGCTCGGCAACCTGCCGCATGGCGGGAAGCGCCTCGTTGATGGCGATGTTCAGCGCCTGGATCTTGCCTCCCGCCTGCATCGATCCGGAGCGGTCCGCGATCCAGATGAAATGCAGCGGGCGGGTGGTCATCGCGCCGCCTGGTCGTCTTGCCATCGCTCGCCGCCCTCGTCTGCCAGCCTTTCGTCGGCCTGCCGGCCCCGGCCCCGGCCTCGCGCAAGGCATCGCGCCGCGCTCTCGAAGGCGCACCGCGCGCTGATTGTATCGCGCCATCCTCCATCAGATTCTATCCCGCTCGCCTCATCCCGGGGTGCAGGCAACCGTGCGGGTCGCCTCATCCGGGCCGTCACCCGGCTGCCGCGCCCGCGTTGGCGCGCCCTCTCCACAGCCTCCGCTCAGCCTTCCTTCAGCCCCGGATGCTACGCTCCATCCGTACTCGCTCTCCATCCGCCGACGCCCACCGGAGGACGCCGCATGAAATCGCGCCGCTCGCGTTCCGATCTCGTCGCCGCCCTGCTCCTGGCGGGAGGCCTGCTGGCGGGGCCAGCCGCCTCGGCCGCCGCCCTCTCCGCCACGCCGGTCGCTGTTCCCGCCGCCTCCGCCGCCGCCGAGGGCGGGAGCGGCATCGACCTCGCCAACCTCGACCTCGGGGCGGACCCCGCCGCCGACTTCAACCAGTTCGCCAACGGCGGCTGGCTGGCCACCGCCGAGATCCGCCCCGACCGCTCCAGCGCCAGCCTCTTCCAGCAACTCTCCGACGACCTCAGGCTCGACCTGATCGACCTGCTCGAACGGCGGGCCGCCGATCCCGCACTCGACCCCGCCTCCGACCAGGGCAAGGCCGTCGCCTTCTACCGGCAGGGCATGGACATGGACCAGCGCAACGCCGACGGCATCGCGCCCATCCAGCCCATGCTCGACAGGATCGCCGCCATCGCGTCGCTCGACGACCTCCACCGCTACCAGCAATCCGCCCTGTTCGACAACGTGAGCGGCCTGCTCGGCATGGGCGTCGGCACCGCCCCGGAGAACGCCGACGCCCATGCTCTCTTCCTCGGCGGGCCCTACTTCGGCCTGCCCACCCGCGACTACTACCTCGATGACGCCATCGGCACCCCGGAGATCGTCGCCTCCTACATCGACACCAACGCCCGGTTGCTCCAGTTCGCCGGGTACGCGCCCGAGGATGCCGAGCGGCTCTCCCAGGCCGTCTTCGACTTCGAGAAGCGCCTCGTCGAGCCGACGCTCACCCGCGAGCAGCGGCAGGACCCCAACCTCTCCAACAACCCCTTCGCCCTCGCTGACCTCCAGGCCGCCTACCCCGCCATGGACTGGTCCTCCTACCAGCAGGCCCTCGGCATCCCGGTCCAGGACACCGTGATCGTCCAGGAAACGGCCTATCTCCGGGCGTTGCCCGCCATCCTCGACTCCACCAGCATCGAGACCATCAAGGCCGCGCTCGCCCTCGAACTGGTCTGGGGCAACTCCGGCAGCCTCTCGGACGAGATCGGGGAAACGGCATTCGCGTTCGCCAAGGTGCTGACCGGGCGCGAGCAACGGTCCCCCCTGAATGAGCGGGTCCTCGGGGGCGTGCAGGGCGGTCTCGGCTTCGCGGTCGGCAAACTCTATGTCGAGGAGCGATTCCCGCCCGAGGCCAAGGCCGAAATGGAGCGCATCACCGGCGACGTCCTCGCCGCCTTCCGCAGCCGCCTCGAACGTGCCGAGTGGATGACCCCGGAAACGCAGGCGAAGGCCCTCGAAAAACTCGCCAAGGTGCGCGTCAAGGTCGGCTACCCCGACGAGTGGGAGACCTACGAAGAGGTCGAGATCGGCGCGAACTACGCCGAAACCGGCTACAACGCCTTCCGTGCCGCGTTGCGGGAGGGCCTCGACGAGATCAGCCTGCCAGTCGACCGCGAGAAGTGGAACGCCCTGCCGCAGACCGTCAACGCCTTCTACAGCCCCACCCGCAACGAGATCGTCTTCCCGGCCGGCATCCTGCAGCCGCCCTTTTTCGATCTCGCCGCGGATCCCGCCGCCAACTACGGCGCGATCGGCTACATCATCGGCCACGAGATCACCCACGGCTTCGATCTCCGGGGCTCGCAGTACGACGGCTCCGGCAACCTCGCCAACTGGTGGACCGACGCCGACCGCGCGAAGTTCGAGGCCCTCAACGAGGACCTTTCCGCGCAGTACTCCGCGATCGAGGCGATGCCCGGGAAGTTCGTCAACGGCCAGTTGACCGTCACCGAAAACGCCGCCGACCTCGGCGGCATCCAGACCGCCTACGACGCCCTGCTGGCCCGCCTCGCCCGCGACGGCGCCGCTCCGGCCGCCTCCCCCGCCGCTGGCGGCGATGTAGAACTGCTGCTCGGGGGTGAAGGGCGGGGCGATCTCCACGCCGCCACCGTCTGGCGCTCGAAGATGCGCGACGCCGCCCTCCAGACCCAGATCGACAGCGGCGTCCACTCGCCGCCCGCCGTTCGCGCCGTGCAGCCGCTCCGCAACCACGATCCCTTCTACGCCGCCTTTGGCATCACCGAAGACGACCCGATGTGGCTCGCGCCAGAGGACCGCGTCGTCATCTGGTAGCGGATCGCCCGTCCGCTGGGCCGCGCTCCATCGAAGCGCGCGGCCCAGCGGGCGGCAAGTGCTATCCTGCTACCGGGGAACAGGCACAATCAGGAGGGTCACCCGATGCGATTCATCTCCAGCGGGCTGCTGGCGGCTGCCGTGGCCGCCGCGTCGCTCGCAGCGCCGCTGGCGGCGCTCGCGCAGGACGCCACCCCGGCGGCGAACGCCCCCGCCGGCATTGATCTCGGCTTTCTCGATCTGACCGCCGACCCCGGGGTCGATTTCAACCAGTTCGCCAACGGCGGCTGGCTGAAGACCGCCGAGATCCGTCCCGACCGGAAGTCGGTCAGCGCCTTCGATGAACTTTCCGACCAGACCACCCGCTACGTCATCGACATGCTCGAGCGGCGCGCCGCCGATCCCGCCCTCGACCCGGCCTCGGACCAGGGCAAGGTCGTCGCCTGGTTCGCCCAGGGCATGGATCAGGCCGCCCGCGACGCCGCCGGCATCGCCCCGCTGCAACCGCTGCTCGACCGCATCGCCGCGATCGACTCGCTCGACGCCCTGTATGCCTACCAGCAGCAGTCCCTGTTCGACGGCGTCGGCGGCGTGCTGCCGGTCACCGTCATGCCCGATCTCAAGGACTCCAACGTCAACGCCGTCTACGTCGGCGGCCCCACCTTCGGGCTGCCCAACCGCGACTACTACCTCGATGACGCCATCGGCACGCCCGAGATCCGGTCGGCCTACATCGACGCCTGCGTGAAGTTGCTCGAGGCCGCGGGCTACCCGGCGGAGCAGGCGCAGGCCCTCGCGCCGAAGGTGCTCGACCTCGAGACCAAACTCGTCGGGCCCACGCTCACCCGCGAGCAGCAACAGGTCTTTTCGAACTTCTACAACCCGATGTCCCTGGAGGAACTCCAGACCGCCTACCCGGACATCGACTGGACCGCGTTCCAGGAGGCCCTCGGCATTCCCGTCCAGCAGCGGGTGATCGCCACCGAGACGGGCTACCTCGAGGCGTTGCCCGCCATCCTCGCGGCCGCCGACCTGGACACCCTCAAGGCCATGCTGACCCTGCAGCTGATGTGGGCCAACGCCGGGAATCTCTCTGATGACATCGGCGAGATCGCGTTCGGTTTCAAGGGCCGCATCCTCGGCGGCCTCGAGCAGCGCGCGCCCCTCGATGAGCGCGTCCTCTCCGACGTCGAATGGCCGATGGGCCAGGCCATCAGCAGGCTCTACGTCGAGGAGCGCTTCCCCCCCGAGGCCAAGGCCGAGATGGAGCGCCTCGCCGCCGACATCAAGGACGCCTTCCGCGGCCGCGTCGAGCGCAACGCCTGGATGACCCCGGAAACGAAGGAGAAGGCGCTCGAGAAACTCGACGCCCTCACCCTGCAGATCGGCTACCCCGACACCTGGGAGACCTACGAGACCGTCGAAGTCGGCCCCACCTACTTCGACACCGGCCTCTCCGCCACCCGCGCCAAACTCCGCAAGGACCTCGACGAGATCACCAAACCGGTGGACCGCAACAAGTGGGCGATGCCGCCCCATGCCGTCAACGCCTACTACAACCCGCTTGCCAACCAGATGGTCTTCCCGGCGGGCTTCCTGCAGCCGCCCTTCTTCGAACTTTCCGCCGGCGTTCCGGTCAACTACGGGGCCATCGGCTACGTGATCGGCCACGAGATGACCCACGGCTTCGATCTCCAGGGCTCCCAGTTCGACGCGGGCGGCAATCTCGCCAACTGGTGGACCCCGGCCGACACCGAGGCCTTCATGGCCCTCAACCAGCGCGCCATCGACCAGTACTCAGCCATCGAGGTGGCCCCCGGCCTGGAGGTCAACGGCCAACTCACCGTCGGCGAGAACGTCGCCGACCTCGGCGGCGTCCAGGTCGCGTGGGATGCCCTGCAGGCCCGCCTCGCCCGGGACGGCATCGACCTCGGCGCCACCCCCGCTCCGGACTCCGCCATTGCCCCGCCCTTCACCCCCGCGCAGGAGTTCTTCCTCTCCGCCGCCGCCATCTGGCGCAACAAGATCCGCCCCGAGGCGCTCGCCACCCAGGTCAACACCGACCCCCACGCCCCGGCGCAGGTCCGGGTCATCCAGCCGCTGCGCAACCTCGACGCCTTCTACGAGGTCTTCGGCATCACCGACGCCGACCCCGCCTGGCTGCCCCCGGAGGAGCGGGTGGTCATCTGGTAACTCCCTGCCCACGGCGGCGGATTGCAGCGACGCCCGCAACCCCTCTCCCTCGCACAGGGAGAGGGGTTTGGGTGAGGGCGACCTGACGGAACATTCACCCTCCACCGGGCATGACCCCGGCGGGCCGTGCGCCACGTCCGCCCTCGTCCTGGCTCGCGCGGCACGGTTGATGCCGAACCCCCCGCTGCCGCCCTTGCGACAGCGGGGGGTTCCGTGATCGGCCGGGATTCCCGCGATGCGCGGGGGCGGATTGCTCCCGGCGCGCTACCGCCGCGACCGCGTCCGCGGCCCCTGCACCGCCTTGCGCCGCCGCTGCGCCCCGGAAGGCCGCCCGCTGCCGCGCGGGCTCGTCGCCGCGGACAGCGCGGCGGTCGCGTTTTCGAGGCTCTCGATCATCCGCGGGATGGCCACCCGCAACGCCATCGGCGGCGCGGGCGCCTGGGGCGACGGCGCGAACGCCGCCGCCAGCAGGCCGCCGGTGATCGCCACCAGGTCGAGCGCGGCCAGGGCGGGCAACGCCCGCCGCTCATCCGGACCCAGCACCCGCTCCACGCCGTAGGCGGCGATCGTCTCCTCGGCGGTGGCGGCGTTCCACCCGCGCAGCCGCACCGCCGCCTGCGCGACATCCAGCAGCGGCGACCCCCAGGCGGCCCGGTCCCAGCCCAGCATCCCCGAGAGCGTCCCGTCGCCGAACAGGAAGTGGCCCGGCCAGGCATTCAGCTGCACCACGCACGACGGCGCGAGCGCCCCCGGCCCGGCGGCGGCCCGCGCGGCCGCCGCCGCGGGCATCGCGCGCACCGCCGCCGCCACCCAGCGCTGCGCGGCCGGCGTCTGGTGGATCCCCGGCCGCAACCGGTCGCGGGCGGCGCTCCACGCGGCCCGCACGGCCTCGGCCAACCCCTCCAGCGGGGCGGGGGCGAGCGGCGGCAGGGCGAGCGCCTCACCCGCCGCGGTGGCCACGTGCAGGCGGCCCAGCGCGGCGAGCGCGGCCGCGAACGCCCCCTCCGGCAGGATCGCGGGAAGGTCGAGCCAGTCTTCCGGGCCAGGGTAGGCCACAGCGTTCCTGGCCGCCGGTTCCCCCGGCAACCAGCCGCGGGCGGAATAGCGGACCCCATCGACGGTGACCACCGCCGCGCCGTCCGGCGCGGCCACCGGCCGCGGCGCAGGAACGGTTCCCGCGAGCGCCGCCAGCAGACCGGCCTCCGCGGCGGCCCGTTCCGGGGTCATCCCGCCCGGCAGGCGGCGGATCACGGCCACGCCGTCCGGGTGCTCGGCCCGCAGCAGCGTGCTCCTCCCCGCGAGCGGTTCCGCCCCGGCGAGGCCGGGCAGGAACAGGCGGGCGGCGGCGAGCAGGCCGGGGTCGACTTCGTGCGAGGTCATGCGCGCTCCTGGTGACGGGCGTTGGCGTGCCGGAGCGCTCGGCGGCGGTCCCGGACGCACATTATGACCCGGAGGGCGGACCCGCGTTCGCGCGCGGACCCGCGCACCACGTCCCGGCGGGAGCGGCCATCGCTCAGGGGCGCTCCGGCGCCGGCGGCAGCGGTTCCTCCAGCGCGGCCTCGACCGCGGCGCGGAACTGCCCGAGGGTGAAGGGTTTCAGCAGGAACGGCACCGGCGGCAGCGCCTGGTGGCGGTCGTAGGCGCTGAACAGCACGACGGGCAGGCGGGTTTGCCGCTCCCCCAGCCTGCGGACCAGGTCGATCCCGGACAGCCCGGGCATCATCACGTCGGCCAGCACCAGGTCCGGCCGCTCCCGCTCGATCGCGGCGAGCGCCGCGAATCCGTCGTCGGCCCCGCGCACGCCGTAGCCCCAGCCGGCGAGGATGCGCCGCACGAGCCGATTCACCGGCTCGTCGTCCTCGACCACCAGCACCGTGCGGATCGCGCGATCCGCACCCGCTGGCGGCGGCGCGATCACGGGACGACCTCGACGACCGACATCATGCCGAAGTCCTCGTGCGACAGGATGTGGCAGTGGTAGACGAACTTGCCGACGAAGTCGGTGAACCCGATCCGGATCACCGCATTGCCGCGCGGCGGGATGCTCACCGTGTCCTGCCGGTTCACGTAGGGGAAGGGCACGCCGTTCACGCTCATCACCTGGAAGTCGTCGACGTGGATATGGAACGGATGCCAGTCCGCGCTGGTGTTCCGCAGGATCCATTCCTCCACGGTTCCGAGCTTCACCGTGGTGTTGACCACGTCCGGGTTGAAGGCCACGCCGTCGATGGAGAACGGCAGCGAGTCGTAGCCCTCCTGGAAGGTCATGATCCGCTGGGCGGCGATCTCCGCCCCGGCCAGATCGGTCACCGGCACGATCTTCCCAGGCAGCGGCTCCGGGATCATCGGGTCGCCCGCCACCTCCACCGTCGCCACCGTGAACTCCGGCTGCGCCTGCCCGAGCTCGCCCCAGGCGCGGGACTTCAGGAGGAACGTCCCGGTCTCCGCCGCCTGCACCACCGCTTGCACCCGCTCGCCCGGCCCCATCTGGATGTGATCGTAGGCGACCGTCTCGGGCACCGGGTTGCCATCCAGCCCGATCACGTGCAACTGGTGCCCCTCGAGTTCGAGGTCGACGTAGGCGTTGGCGCTCATGTTGGCGATCCGCCATTGCTGCGACTGCCCCGGCCGCATCTGCACCAGCGGATTGACGACCCCGTTCACCGTGCAACTCGCCCCGCTCGTCGAGGGCTGCAGCGCCTGGATCACGAACATCCGCTCCGTCAGTTCCACGATCTCCGGCAGGTCGTCCAGCCCCCCTTCGACCACGATCGCCCCCACCAGCCCGTTGCCGACCTGCTCCGTCGCGTCGCCGTGGTGATGCGGGTGATACCAGTACAGCCCGGACGGGTGATTCTCCGGCAGCACGTACTCGTAGTCGAAGGATTGGCCGTTCTCCAGCATGACGAAGATGTTGTCGCTGTTGCCCTCGGGCGAGACGTGCAACCCGTGGACATGCAGGTTCGTCATCTTGCCGCCGAGGTTGTTGAGCAACTTCACCCGCATCGTGTCGCCGGGCCGCACCCGCAGCGTCGGGCCGGGAATCGTCCCGTCGTAGGCGAGGTGGCCGACCCCGGAGGATGGCAGGGGCCGAGCGTCCAGCGTGGCCTCCAGCACCCGGTCCACGCTCAGGATCGTCTCCGGTTCCCGCCACGGGTTGGGCCCCGCGTCCTGCGCCTCCTGCGCGGGCGCGGCGCGCACCCGCGCCACCTCGGCCAGCCCGGAGCCCACCGCCACCGCGCCCGCGGCGCCCAGGGCGGTTCCGGCCAGTGCGCGGCGGCTCAGCCGCGGACGATGGAATGGCGCGGCCATGACAGTCTCCTTGGCGAGCCCCCGGGCGGGATTGCGGCGGGCCGTCCCGGCCGCCCTCGTGGGGTTGCCCTTGATGGTACCATACCGGTGATCGCGGGTGAGCCGGGCTTCGCCGCGCACCACAGGAGGTTCCCGATGCGCCGTCGCGTCTCCTCACGAACCGCCGCCGCGGCACGTCGCCTCGCGGCGACCGCGCTCTGCCTCGCCGCGGGCGCCCTTCCCGCCCTCCACGCCGCCGCCCAGGACGCCGGCTCCGCCCTGACCGTGGTCGCCACCGGTCTCCCGCACCCGCGCGCCATGGCGTGGGACGCGCAGGGGACGCTGTATGCCGGTCTTGCCGGCGGCACCCAGGCCGTCTCGACCACCGCGGACGACTCCCCGGTGGCCCAGGCCTTCGGCGCGTTCAACGCCCAGTTTTCGGCGGCCGTGGTCACTATCGAGGCCGGATGCGCGGTTCCCTTCGTGACCCGGATGCCGTCGATCTATCTCGATTCCGGCTGGCACCAGGGCGTGTCGGCGCTGGCCTTCCTCGGCGGCGGTCTCTACGCCGCCAACGACGGCGCCGGCGTCGCCCGCGGCAACCCGGCCAACCCCTCCGGCGTCTATTCCGTCGACGCCAGCGGCTGGGCCGTGGTCGGCAACCTCGACTACTGGATGGCCGCCAATCCGGTCGCGAATGTGCCCGGCGACCTCGATCCCGACGGCGAACCCTTCGGCATGGTCTCCGACGGCGAAGCGCTCTACCTCAGCGAGAGCAACAGCGGCCAGATCCTCCGGATCGGCGCCGACGGCGCGATCACCCGCCTCGCCGACCTCTCGAAGAACCATCCCGTGCCCACCGGCCTCTCCCGCGACGCCAGCGGCAACTTCTACGTCGGCTCGCTCACCTCCTCGCCCTATGCGGACGGCGCGGCCTACGTCATCAAGGTCGCCCCGGATGGGTCGTTCGAAACGGTCTGGACCGGCCTCACCATGGTCACCGCCACCGCCGTCGGCCCGGACGGCGCGCTCTACGCCCTCGAGATGTCCACTGGCAACGGCTCCGAGCCGCCGTTCTTCCGGCGCGGCAGCGGCAGGGTGGTCCGCATGACCGGGCCAGCCAGCGCCGAACCGGTGCTCACCGGTCTCGATCTCCCGATCGCCATGAACTTCGGGCCGGACGGCGCGCTGTACCTCTCTGGCCCGGCCATCTCCCTCGAAGCCAACCAGAATGCCGGCTGGATTCTCCGCGCCGACCTGGCCGCCGCGCCGCTCCAGGTCGCCACCGACACCATCCAGCCCTCCGCCTGCAAGCCGATCCCCGGCGTCAGCGCCGATCCCGCCGCCATCACCGCCGCGAAACTGGCCCCGGCGGCCACGCCCTCGGCCGAGCAGGCCGCCCCCACCACCGGAGACCGCGTGAGTATCAGGGACTACGCTTTCACCCCGGCCGTCCTGCAGACCCCCGCCGGCACGACCGTGACCTGGACGAACGACGACACCGTTCCCCACACCGTCACCGCGGTCGACAAGAGCTTCGACAGCGGCAACCTGGCCCCCGGCGCCGTCTTCACGCACACCTTCACCGCCGCCGGCACATACCCGTATCTTTGCCAGTACCATGGCGGTATGAAGGGCTCCGTGGTGGTCAAGTAGACGCCGCGGCCCGCGCCCGCCGTTTCCCCGGTTCGCCCGAGTGCAGAAAGGACCCCCAAGGACGTCGCCCACCCGCCGTTCCCTGCTGACCGCCGCCGCCGCCGCGCCCGCCGCCGGCCTGCTTGGCCTGCGCGGCCTGCACGGGATCACCGCCGCCCAGGAGCCCGGCGCTCCAGTCTCCGTCTACGCCAGCGGCCTGTACAACCCCCGCGGGCTGACCTTCGGCCCGGATGGCGCGCTCTACGTCGTCCTCGGCGGCACCGGCGAGCCCGGCCAGGCCCCGAGCGTGGTGAAGATCGAAAACGGCTGCCCGGTCACGGTCGCCCACGGCCTCCCTTCCACCCGCGGCATGTCCGGCGCGGTGCAGGGACCCGGCTCGGTCGCCTTCCTCGGCGAGCAGCTCTACATCCTGCAGGACTCGCAGGACGACCGCGGCGACCTGCTGTCCACCCAGCCCAACGGCGTCTACAAGCTCGAGGCCGACGGATCCGCCTCGCTGCTTGCCGATGTCTCCACCTGGATGAACGAGAACCCCACCAGGGAGATTCCCGGCGACCGCGGCAAACTCGGCGAGACCTTCGCCATGCTGGCTGGCGACGGCTTCCTCTGGGTCATCGAGTCCAACTGCGGGCAGGTGCTGAAGGTCGGGACCGACGGCTCCATCACCCGCGGCGCCGACCTCTTCGAGGGCCACCCGGTCCCCACCAGTTGCGCCGCCGCCCCGGACGGCGGCCTCTATGTCGGCAACCTCACCGACGCGCCCTACCCGCAGGCCGCCGCCAGGGTCGTCCACGTCAAGGCCGACGGCTCGGTCGAGGACGTGTGGACCGGGCTCACGATGGTCGTCGCCCTCGCGGTCGTCGACGGCACGCTCTACGCCTGCGAGATGTCGACCGGCAACCTTACGCAGCCCCCGTTCACCCGGCCGGGCGCCGGCCGCATCGTCCGGCAGCAGGGCCCGGCCACGTTGCGCGAGGTCGTCTCCGCCCTCGAGTTCCCGATCGGCATGACCGCCGGCCCGGACGGCATGCTCTACGTCTCCACCCCGGCGCTCGGCTCCGACGGCGCGGCAGGCGCAGTGCTCCGCATCGACCCCGCCGCCAACTACCTTACCCCGCCGGCCAACCTCTACGACGATGCCGCCTGCCCGGGCTTCCAGGCCGCCCGCGCCGACCTGCTCCAGGCCTTTGCCCGGATCAATGCGCAGGTGTCGAAGCCCGCGCCTGCCACCTCCGCCACGCCGCCCGCCAACACCGTCGAGATCACCATCAAGGACTTCAAGTACGACCCGCCGACCATCACCTTCGACGCCGGCCGCGCCGTCTCCTGGATCAACCGGGACCCCGTGGCCCACACCGCCACCGCCACCGACAAGAGTTTCGATTCCGGTAACCTGAACCAGGACCAGACGTGGTTCACCACCTTCGACAAGGCGGGAACCTACGAGTACATCTGCACCTACCACCCGTACATGAAGGGCACGGTGGTCGTCGAGTAGGCCCCGGCGCGCCCTATCCCCCGGCGGACACGGTCTCTATGATGTAGGCGACGATCCCGTTCACCGTCGCCACCGGGTCGCCCTGCGGCGCCACCGCCGTGACCGTGATCAGATACGGTCCGGCGGCGGCGAAGCCGACCCGTTGCATCCCGTTGATGTCCGACCCGGTGAATCCGATGGCCTTCTCGCCGTAGGGCCCCCACGGGACCTGCAGCATCCCGCCGTCCGCGATCATCTGCCCGGCGAGGGCGTCGACCGCGCTCACCGCGCTCGCCCCGTCCCTGAACCGGCTCACGGTGACATCGACGTAGCCGGGCACCGTGGCGGGCGGCCAGCCGAGGCTGAACACCCGCTGGTACCCGTCGATCCACCCGAGCCCGGCCAGTTTCCCGGCCATGGCCCCGGGGTCGGCGTACCGCGCGATCAGGCTGCTGCCGCGCCGCGACAGCGCCTCGGTCACCTGCGCGTAGGGCTCGCCGTCGAGGAACTTCGGGTGGGCGAGAATCCAGCGCACTTCGTCCTCGGTATAGCCGAGGACCGCCTGCACCTTCCCGTTGCCGATCAGCTCGAGATCGATCGGGCGGGCTGAACGCGCCGCTGATGCCGCCCACCGCTGGCGCAGCGACCGGCGGTTGCTCGGCTGGCGGTTGCTCGGCCGGGGGCTGGTCCACTGGCGGTTGCTCGGCGGGCGGCTGCTCGGCCGGGGGCTGGTCCGCTGGCGGTTGATCGCCGCCCCGGTTCTTCTTGCCGTCCTTGCGGCTCCCGTCGGTCGGGGCATCCTGCGCCGCGACGACTTCAGCCCCGGCGGCGGCGTCCGCTTGCGACGCCAGCATGGCCAGCATGGCCAGGCCGTTGAGGGCGCTCGTCGCGGCCGGTCCGAACGGCGAGGTGTCGCCGGAACCCGGCGTGACCCCGCAGACCAGCACATTGCGGGACTGCCCGCAGGACGCCGTCCCGTTGCCGGTGTCCAGCGTGATCAGGGTGGCCCCGGCGATGGCCGGGGCCTGCTCCTGCCGGAGCATCGCCGCCGGGCTGGCGGGGTTGTCGCTGCCGTTGATCATCTGCTGGTCGACCGTCGCCTGCTCGCCCTCGGTGACGAGGTTGGCGGCGGCGGTCGCCGCGTCGGGATAGACCTCGAACACCACGACGCCCGCGATGGTCGGCACCTCGATCACGTAGAGTTGGCCGATGGCGCTGTCCGCCGGGGCGCTCATCGCCGGGCCGGTCCAGAACTCGTCGTCCCCGGGGATCGTCGCGGCCTGCAGCGCGGCGGCGACGGCATCCGGCGGGAAATCCGCCTGCCGCGCCCCGGCAGGCCGCGCCGGGGCCAGTCCGGCCAGCCCGGCCAGCGGCAGCAGCATCAGGACGATGGCGAGCAATCGGCGCACGGGTCACCCCCGGAGTGAACGGACATTCGCATTATCCGCAATGATAGCCTCCCGGGCCGTCCATGCGGCGGCGAGGTTGCCCCGGGGTCCGGTCGGCAAGGCCGGGCGGCCGCTTCCCGCCGGCCCGGCCGATCGTTCCGGCGGGCTGGCGGCTCGCTCCCTGGCTCATTTGCTGGATGGACAGCGGTGATGATGGCGCTTCATCATTGATGGTGGTTGCGACGCGGACTGGCCCGCGGGCCTTCCCGGAACCTGCGGGCAGCGGAGGGTGATCTTGGACAGCCGCCGATTCGACAACGTGGCCCGGTTGCTCGGGCGCTGAACGTCACGCCGGGCGGGCATCGCCGCCATGTCGCTCGCCCTCCTCGCCGCCCTGCGCGGCCAGGGCGCCGAAGCCGCGGGACCCTGCGGCGACGGGTCCGCCAAGGCCAACGCCTGCAAGAACAACCGCGACTGCTGCACCCGCTACTGCGTCAACAAGAAGTGCCGGTGCAAGCCCGACGGGATGGCCTGCGCCCGGTCCGCTCACTGTTGCGGCGGCGCCTGCAAGAACAGCGTCTGCGCTGGCGGCGGAGGCGGCGGGGGCAGTTGCGGCGCGGCCACCTGTGGCGGCTGCTGCGACGGCAAAATCTGCCGCGCCGGAACCGCGAACACTGCCTGCGGGAAGGGCGGCAAGACCTGCGCTGCCTGCGCGAGCGGATCGATGTGCGTCAATGGCACGTGCGGCACGCTCAGGCTCTGCGGCGCCCTGAACTGCGCGAATGGATGCTGCGCCAGCGGGGTCTGCAAGAGCGGGAACACCGAAACCGCCTGCGGGCGCGGCGGCGAGACGTGCCGGACCTGCTCCGCATCCCGGCCCTTCTGCATCTACCAGAACTGCGAGGAGTGCCGGGATGACAGCGATTGCGGCGGCGCGGCCTGCCTGTCCGGCCGTTGCCGCGTGTTCCAGGGCGACGCCTCGTTCGGGACCTACAACCTCCTCACTCCCTCCGGCATCGTCAACCCGGTCTCCATCTTCCTGTCGCGCAACGGCAACCGGCTCTGGATCGGCGATGCCTACCACGGCTGGATTTCCGTCTGGGACCGCGGCAACAACACTTGGAACCACCGGCTCAACTTCGGCTCCTTTGGCGACGGATTCGGCCAGTTCCGGCAGCCCCGGGGCATCTGGGTGCTGGAGGACGAGACGGTCCTGGTGACGGACTTCACCAACAACCGCGTCTCGATCTGGCGGCGGGCGGGCGACGGTTGGGACTGGTCCGGGGATTTCGGCAACACCGGGCCCGCCGAGGATCGCCTCACCAACCCGGTGAAGATCGCCGCCTCGGCCGATGGCCAGACGGTGCTGGTCAGCGAGTACAACGTCTGCGGCGCCACGGCCTGGACCCGGAGCGGCGACACCTGGGTGCGGAACGGCCGACTCGGCATCAAGGAGACCTGCACCTACGGCACGACCGGGCTCTGGCTCTCGACCGACGGCGATGAAGTCGTGATGGCCGAGCAGTTCTACTTCGGGAGCCAGTTGCAGCGGTGGTACCGCTGTCCCGGCGACCGGTGCTTCTCGTACCTCATCAACGACGCCAACATGAAGATCAAGGCCCCGCGCGGCATCTCTTCCAGCGACGACATGCGCACGATCTGGACGACCAGCGCGATCGCCGACGGCCGGGGCCGCGCCGTCGGGCTCGGCTTGAGCAACGGGAAGTTCAGCCTCGCCGTCGATTACCGGGAGGCCAACAGTTCGCCCCTTGGCGATCTCACCGACATCTCAGCCTCCGCGGACGGGCTGCGGGTCGCGTTCATCGAATCTGTGTACCAGGCCCCCCGCATTCACGTCCTCACCTTCGCCTGAGCGGGAGCACGGCTCGCCGCGCGCTCCCACCGGTTCCTGGCTCGGGGCGGGACGGCTTTTCTGCTAGAATGCGCTGGTCCTGACCCCTCGCCCGTGTCACGAAGGAGCCGTCCGATGCCGCGCCGCCGTTCGTACCCCGCTCCGACCCGGTTCGCCGCCAGCCTGCTCGTCGCGGTGCTCTGCACGCTCGGCACGTCGCTGCCAGCGCTGTCGCGGCAGGAGGCGACCCCGATGGCCTCCCCGGCCGCCATGGCCGACCCAGCCGCCCCGGCGACGATCTTGACGACCGATGCGCTCGGGCCGCCCCGGTTGCCG
>JBJTKE010000460.1:0-1224 GCA_046096285.1 Chloroflexota bacterium | reverse complement strand
CCCCGGGCCGCCCCGAACCATGACCGTCGGGCCAGCCCCGCCGCCCCCCGCGGGAAACCATTTCCCGCCCGCGGGCGTATCAACTGGCAGAGGGTCCCGCCGGGCCAACCCCCGGTTTCCGATGGTTGTACAGTTATGCGCAATCGCGCACTCGTCCGCCCCGCCACGGCGGACGCGACCCCGCCGGATCGCCCGCGGCCCACCGGCCGCCCGCTCCCGGCCCCCGAGGGAGGGAACAAGATGTTCCGCAAGAACCTGAACCTGAACCTGAACCTCAACCTGTCCCCGTCCGCGTTCTCCGGCACCCGCGCCCGCATCCAGACCCGCGCCGCCCTGCTCGCCTCCGCTGGCATCCTCGCCGCGGGTCTCTTCGGCCACGGCCTCGGCGCGGCTCCCAGCTACTCCCCCGACAACCAGGAGAGCGCCTTCCTCGGCCTCATCAACGAGTACCGCGCCCAGAACGGCCTCGGCTCCCTCGTCATCCAGGACGAACTCGGCGCTGCCGCCGATTTCCACTCCCAGGACATGGCCACCAACGACTACTTCGACCACTACCTCTCCGACGGCTCCGGCCCCGGCGACAACATCGCCGCCTTCGGCTACTCCGGCGACACCTGGGGCGAGAACATCGCCGCCGGCATGGCCACCGCCTCCGAGGCCCTCGTCGCCTGGAAGAACAGCCCCGGCCACAACGCCGCCATGCTCGACCCCGACTACTCCGAGATCGGCATCGGCCGCTTCTACGACCCCGCCTCCGAGTACGGCTGGTACTGGACCACCACCTTCGGCGGCGGCGAGGACGGCGCTCCCTCCGGCTCCCGCGCCCCCCGCAACACCTCCACCACCACCATCAACGAATCCACCCTCAACGGCGTCGACGGCAGCGGCGACGGCCGCGTCACCACCACCGTCAACGGCCGCCCCGTCCGCGGCGGCGACATCGTCAACGCCGACGGCGAGATCATCACCACCGTCAACAACAACGGCGAGGCGCCCATCGAGCGCACCACCACCATCAACGAGCAGCCTTCCGTCGCCAACGGCAACACCTGGGACCAGTCGGGTTCCTACGACTCCTACAGCGCTCCCGCTGACTCCTACGGCAACGGCGGCGGCAACGCCGACACCTACACCGCCGCCGACACCTACGACAACGGCGGCGACGGCAGCGGCAACACCGACACCTACGCCGCCGCCGACACCTACGACAACGGCGGCAATGGC
>JBJTKE010000459.1:0-1829 GCA_046096285.1 Chloroflexota bacterium | reverse complement strand
GTGGAGCATGCGGAGCAGCCTGCGCTCGGGGTGGATCCAGAGCACCCACTCGGCCCCCGCGACATCGTCGATCAGCGCGCCGACCGACCACCAGCCAGCCCGCCGGGCGGCCTGCCCGGGAACGATCACGACCCGTTCCCGCAGCGCGGCATCGGAGAGACCGGCGTAGCGCGCGTCTCCGTCGACGCCGCGCAGACGCCAGGCAAGCGCCGCCCGGTAGGCGGCCTCGATCACCGGCACGGACGGACAACGCTCGTCGCTCATGGTGGAACCTCACTGGTGCGGGGACGGCGGTCCCCAGCGAGATCCCTACCAATCGGCGCTTCGGCGCTCCGGGTCGATTAGATCATATGTTCTTTTTCAGCCGCCGTCAAGCCGGGGCTCGCCGTCAGGCAGCGGACGGCCCGAGCGCGACCGGCAGCGCGACGTAGCCGTGGATGAGCGATCCCGGCCTCCACACCAGCTCGGACGAGGGCGCCGCGAGCCGGACGTCCGGGAACCGGGCCAGCAGCGAGTTCAGGGCGATCTGCCCCTCGATGCGCGCCAGGGGCGCGCCAAGACAGGCATGGATGCCCATCCCGAACGCGAGGTGCCTCCCCGGCTCGCGGGTGATGTCGAAGCGGTCCGGATCCGGGAACTGCCGGGGATCGCGGTTGCCCGAGGCGAGCACCACGATCACCTGGTCGCCAACCCCGACGGCCTGACCGGCGATCTCCGCCGGTTCCCTGACCCATCGGCTGATGCTGTGCTCGACCGGTCCGGTATGGCGAAGCACCTCCTCCACCGCGTTGCGGGCGAGACCCGGGTCGGCGGCGAGCATGGCGCGTTGATCGGGGTGATCGGAAAGCAGGACCATGGCGTTCCCGATCAGGTTCACCGTCGTTTCGTGGCCGGCAACGATGAGCAGGAAGGCCATCGCCACCAGTTCCGGCTCGGTGAGGCGGTCGCCCTCCTCCTCGGCGATAACCAGCCCCGAGAGCAGGTCGTCGGCCGGCCGGACCCGCTTTTCGGCGATCATCCAGCGGATGTACTCGACGAACTCGAACAGCACGTCGTTGAGCGCCGGATCGCCGGGGTGGGTGGGGTCGAACCCGACGGCCGCCGTGGACCAGACCTTGAACTTCTCGCGCATGTCGACCGGGACGCCAAGCATCTCGGCAATGACCGTCAGCGGCAGGGGAAAGGCGAACCCGTCGACGAGATCGAGGACCGCTTCCCCGGCCCGCGACCGGGCGGCGAGCCCGTCGAGCAACTCGTCGGCGATCGCCTGCACACGCGGCCGCAAACCCTCCACATACCGGGGAGTGAAGCTCTGCGAGACAAGCTTGCGGAGCCGGGAGTGGTCGGGAGGGTCGACGCCGAGCAGGTGCCTGCTGACGGCCTCGTCGACCTGCCGCACCCGCGCGATCTGCTCCTCGCTGAGATGCTCGATCAGCGGGGCATACACCTGTTCGAGTTGCTCCTGGCTGTAGATCCGGCCCGGATCGTTGCCGAAGCGCTGGTAGTCGCGCAGCACGGCCAGGCCATCGTCGTACCGGGAGACGATCCAGAGCGACCGGCCATCCGGGGTGGGCACGCGGCTGACCGGCTCGCGCTCGCGCATCATCGCGTAGATGTGCGGCATCTGGCCCTTGAGCGACGGATCGAACAGCGCACCGCCCATGCCCGGCTCGGCGCCGGGCGACCGGTCTTCCTGGTGAACGGCATCCATCGGTTGCTCCTGCTGGTTCCCCGGCGAAAAGTTCGCGATGGATGAATGATGCCATCCCCGGGAAATCCGGGGCCGGGTTGGGCGCCGCCCGGCTCGACGAGGTGACCGGGAATCCGGG
>JBJTKE010000458.1:0-2648 GCA_046096285.1 Chloroflexota bacterium | reverse complement strand
CCCGCCGGCCGGCGGGGCGGGCGCGCGCGATGTCCCCCGGCGCGCTCCGCCGGCCAACCCCCCCCCCCGGCCGCCCACTCCTCCGACCGCGAGCACGACCATGAGCAGCGACGGCTTCAACGCGGAACTCGAGCGAACCGCCTTCCAGAAGAAGGCGGTGACGCGCCTGCCCGCCCCGGAGGTGCTGGAAATGGCCATCGCCTTCTTCCGGGAGCGGGGGTACCGCGCGGCCCCCGCCGGGAGGCCCGGCCACGTCGCCATCATCGGCAAGGCCGAGGGGGCGTTGCCCCGCGTCACCGGCGAGGTCGCCGCCCGCGCCGACGCCGGCAAGCCCGGCACCACCCTCGTCACCCTCAACGCCGCCGGGGAGCGGCTGGGGCCGGTCATGGCCGAGTTCCACGCCGCCTTGCGCGCCTCCCGCCGGGCCTGACCGTACGGTCCGCCGCAAACGCCCCCGCGCTTGTTACCATGCCCCCGTTCGACGCTCTTTGTCCGGCCGCGCACGGCGGCCGCGCCAGGCCTGCTGGAGGACCGCCCGGACCGTGACCGCTCGCCGACCTGCGCTCCCCGGCGCCTGGGCGGAGGTGCTCGCCGCCCCCGCCTTCGTCATCAACCTCGACCGCGCCCCGGAACGGCTCGGCCCGGTGCTCGCGCGCCTCGCCGCCGCCGGGTTCACCGACGTCCGCCGCGTGCGCGGGGTGGATGGCCTCGTGCCCGCCGAACTCGCGGCCGCCTGGGCCGCCTTCGGCAATCCGTACTTCCGCGACGACAACCGCCCGGACGCCCTGCTGCCCGGCAAGCCGGGCATGCAGGGCGCCTACCTGTCCCACGCCCTGCTCTGGCGGCGCATCGTCGAGGAGAACATCCCGTTCTGCACCATCTTCGAGGACGACGCCGCCTTCCACCGCGGCTGGGCGGACCTCGCCCCCGCCTACTACGCCGCCACCCCGCCCGACGCCGACGCGGTCTGGCTCGGATCGTGGGCGTTCGGCGCGGAGATGCAGGGCATCATGGCCCTGCCCCTGCCGGTGGTCGGCCTCTTCGCGACCCTGCTCACCCGCGAGGGCGCGCGGCAGATGCTCGAACTCAGCGTGGGCAACCCGCTCGGCGTCTTCGCGTTCGACTCCATGGTCCGCAACGCCCAGTTCGCCGTCTCCTCCGGCAACCGGCCGCCCTTCCGGTGGTCGGTCTGGACGCGGCCGGAGCGGGAGGACCCCGGGTTCCCGCCCTTCGAGCCGGTCCACAACCCGGCGCATGGCCTGGTCCGCTCCATCCAGGACGACTCCTCCGCCCAGATGAACGTCGCCCCGGCCCGGCTGCAGCGCGCCCTCGCCGCCGCGGCGCAGGAGGCCAACTCCGCCCGCGGCCTGCTCGCCGCGGACCGCCTGCGCTGCCTTCATGACCTCGACCCCGCCATGACCGACCACGCCCGCCGCGAGCAACTCGCCCTGGTGCGCGCGCTCGGGGACGGGGTCGGAGACGGTGGCGCCGCGCCCGCGATCGCAATCGCGCCCCACCCTGTGGCCACTGCGCCCGCCACGCCCGCCGTGGCCGCCGTGCCGATGGACGCGCCGCGCTCCGGCCTGCCCGCGACCTGGCAGGAGGTGCTCGACGCCCCGGCTTTCGTCATCAACCTCGACCGCACCCCGGACCGCATGGAGCAGATGCTGGTCCGCCTCGCCGAGGCGGGGTTTACCGACGTCCGCCGCGTGCGCGGGGTGGACGGCCTCATTCCCGCCGATCTCGAGCGCGGCTGGGCGGCCCTCGGCGATCCTCCCCTCTCCGAGGCGTGCATCGAGCCAAACCGGCTGGGCGGGCGGCCCTGCCTCCAGGCCGCCTTCGCCTCCCACGGCCTGCTCTGGCGGCGCATCGTCGACGAGGGCATCCCGTTCTGCACCATCTTCGAGGACGACGCCGCCTTCCACGCCGGCTGGGCCGATCTCGCCCCCGGCTACTACGCCGAAACCCCTCGCGGCGCCGAGGTCGTCTGGCTCGGCTCCTGGGCCTTCGGCGCCGACCTCACCGATGCCAAGGTCGTCACCATGCCGGTGCTCGGCTTCAACTCGCTGCTCGTCAGCAACGCGGGCGCCCGGCGCCTGCTCGATCTCACCATCGGCGACCCGGCGGGCGCCTACGCCTTCGACTGCATGGTCCGCGACAGGCAATACGCGATGCTCGAGCGTGGGGACCGTGCCCTCGACTGGGTCGCCTGGTCCCGGCCCGCCGCCGAGGATCCCGCGTTCCCGCCCTTCCACCCGTGGACCTACCCCGCCTTCGGCCTCGCCCACTCGCTGCGCAACGAGAGCACCGCGCAACTCGACGAGGGCGCCGGTCGCCTCGTCAACACCCTGCGCGCGGCCGGGGAGAGCGGCAACCTCGCCCAGGGTCGCCTCGCGCTCGACCGCCTGCGCTGCCTCCACGATCTCGAGCCGAACCTGACCGCCGACGCCCGCCGCGCCCACCTGGCCTACATCCGGCCCCTCGGCGCGGCGGCAGGCGCGGGGGCCGGGGATGTGGCCGGGGAGGCGGCCGCCGCGCCGAGGGGCCGGTTGTAGGCCGGGTTGGCGCGGGGGGGGGCGGGGGTCCGGGTCGGGGGGGGGAGGGGGGCGGAGGCCAGGCGGGCGGGCGCGGGGCGCCCCAGGGGGGGG
>JBJTKE010000457.1:0-4847 GCA_046096285.1 Chloroflexota bacterium | reverse complement strand
TCGCCGCGCTCCATGAGCTCACGGGCGCGAAGCCCGAGCGGCGTGCCGGCGCGCGCGGCGCTGCGAAAAAGCTCCCCGGTCGCGATGGAGGCAAGGCGGAGACGCGGCAGCAGCCGCTCCGCCTGGGTGCCCTTCCCCGACCCCTGGGGTCCCATCAGGATGAGGTTCATGCCAATCCTCGGGGCGCGTCCTGAGTTCGCGGCACGCGCCGAAACCGGTCCGGTTGCCCGGACGCGGCCAAGGCCCCGCCGGAGCGATCCGGCGGGGCGGCCTGCGCTAGCGGATGAAGCCCTCGTAATTGCGCATCATCAGCTGGGCTTCGAGCTGGCGCATGGTGTCGATGGCGACGCCGACCACGATGAGCAGCGAGGTCGCGCTGAGGAGCAGGGTGTTGACGCCGGTGATCCTGGAGGCGATGAAGGGAAGAATCGCGGCCACGCCGAGGAAGAGGGCCCCGACGATGGTGATGCGGTTGAGCACCTTCTGGAGGTAGAGCGCGGTGTTCTTGCCGGGCCGAACGCCGGGAATGAAGGCGCCCTGCCGCTGCAGGTTCTCCGGGATCTTCTGTTGCTGGAAGATGACCATCGTGTAGAAGTAGGTGAAGCCGACCACCAGCAGGAAGTAGAGCAGGTTGTACTGGAAGGTCGTCGGGCTGAGATAGCGGGCGAGCGCGCCTCCGATCGTGCGCATGGTTTCGTTGGTGGAGGCGGACATGAACTGCGCCATCAACCCGGGGAACACCATGATGCTGACGGCAAAGATCAGCGGGATCATGCCGGCCGAGTTGACCTTGAGCGGAATGAAGGTGGTGGTGCCGCCGTACTGGCGGTTGCCCCGCACCCGCTTGGCATAGTGGACCGGGATGCGCCGCTGGCCCTCGTTGATGAGGACGATGCCGACGATGGTCACGAGCGCGATGGCGACGAAGAGCAGCGAGCCCATCACGTTGTTCGAGACCGAATTGCCCGCGACGAGGCCGCTGAAGGCGGCGGGCAGGCCGGCCACGATGCCGCCGAAGATGATGATCGAGATCCCGTTGCCGATCCCGTTCTCGGTGATCAGTTCGCCCATCCAGACCAGCAGCATGGTGCCGGCGGTCATGGAGAGCAGCAGGGCGATCGACGGGATGACGGTGCTGGAGTCGAACAGGCCGAAGCCCTCGAGCAGCATGTTGCCGGATGGGCTCTGCTGGCGGGAGAACAGGACGGCCTGCCCGTAGCCCTGGAGGAGGGCAAGCGGCACGGTGAGCCAGTGGGTGTACTGGTTGATCTTCTGCCTGCCGGACGCGCCCTCGTTGGAGAGTTCGTTGAGCCTCGGGATGACGGGGGTCATCAGTTGCATGATGATCGAGGCCGTGATGTAGGGATAGACGCCGAGGGCGGCGATCGAGAAGTTCATCAACCCGCTTCCGGAGAAGAGGTTGAGCATCCCCAGGAGTTCGTTGTTCTGGACGAAATCCTGGAGACCTGCCCGATCGACGCCCGGCACCGGGATCGAGGCGATGACGCGAAAGATGAGCAGCATCCCGAGCGTGTACAGGATGCGCTTGCGCAGGTCGGGAATCCTGAATGCGTTGATGACCGCCTCGAGCATGGTCTAGGACTCCGTGCCGACACCCGCAAGAGCCTCGCGGCGGCTGGGGCCGCCAACCTTGCCGACGCGTGCCTGCTTGAGTTCCCGGTTGAGCGGGAGCCTGCGCGAGCGGGGGCGCTTGACGGCCCAGCGGTCGGTGCGCTCGAGGGTGGCTGCCGCACCGCCCGCCTTTTCGATGGCATCCCGGGCGCTGGCGGAAAACGCGTGGGCGTGGACCTCGAGCTTCTTCTTGCCGAGTTCGCCGTTGCCGAGGATCTTGACCGGGAACTCGAGGCCCCGGGTGACGCCAGCGGCGTAGAGCGACTCGGGCGTGACCGGGCCGTCGATGCTGAGACCGGCGAGCGTGGAGAGGTTGACCACCTCCCACTGGGTCTTGAAGATGTTGGTGAAGCCGCGCTTGTAGGGCATGCGCTTCTGGATCGGCAGCTGCCCGCCCTCGAAGCCGCGGGCGACGCCGGCATGGGTGCGAGCCTTCTGGCCCTTCTGGCCGCGGCCGGAGGTCTTGCCGGACCCGGATCCGTGGCCGCGGCCGACCCGCTTGCGGTTTCTCTTGGCGCCCGGATTCGGACGCAGATCGTCGAGCGTCAATGGCATCGTGGTCGTCCTGCTCCCCCCGGTGCGACGGGCGCCGGGGATTGGGCGGCGGCTATTCGGCCGCCGCCGCGATTTCCTCGACCGTGACGAGGTGGTGGATTTTCGCGACCATGCCGCGGATGGACGGAGAGTCCTGCCGCTCCACCGTGTGGTGGAGCCGGCGCAGGCCGAGCGACCGAACGGTCCGCTCCTGGTCTTCCGGGCGGCCGATGGTGCTGCGCACGAGCGTGATCCGCAGCATCCGGGGCGATTCCTTCGCCGCTTTCTTCCTGGTTGCCATCACTCAGCCGTCTCTTCCTTCGGCGCATCCGCCTTCTTGGCGCGAGGAGCGCGCGGCTTCGGCGCAGGCTTGGCCTCGCCCTCGGCGGCCGGGGCCGCGGCGGGCTTGGCGCGAGGAGCGCGGGCCGGCCTGGCCGGCTCGGCGACCACCGGGGCGGCGGCCGCCACCGCGGCGGCGACGGCCGGAGACCCCATCGGGCGGCGCAGGGCGCGCTGGCGCTGCCGCCTTCGAGCGACCGACTCGGCCGACTCGAGCTGCTGGAGCGCGGCAAGGGTGGCCCGCACCACGTTGACCGGGTTGTTGCTGCCCAGCGACTTGGTGAGGATGTCCTTGATGCCGGCCGCCTCGACGACGGCGCGCACGCCGCCGCCGGCGATGACGCCGGTGCCCGGGGCGGCAGGCTTCAGGAGCACCCGCGAGGCTCCGAAACTGGTTTCCACCTGGTGGGGGATGGTGGTTCCGTCGAGGGGGACGTTGATCATGGCCTTCTTGGCCGATTCCACGCCCTTGCGAATGGAATCGGGCACCTCGCCGGCCTTGCCCATGCCCGCGCCGACGCGGCCCTTGCCGTCGCCGACCACGATGAGGCTGCCGAAGGCAAAGCGGCGGCCGCCCTTCACCACCTTGGCGACGCGGTTGATCTGAACCACTCGCTCCTCGAACTCGCTGCCGCCCTCGTCCTCGCCGCGGCGGCGTGGCCCGCGGTCCCCTCCGCGGTCTCCGCCGCGGTCTCCACGCTGTCGATCCATGTCGTACTCCAGGTCCTTCGTGCGTCCCGTCAGGAACGGGTTCCGGTTGCTAGAAGTCGAGGCCGGCCTCGCGGGCGCCGTCGGCGACCGCCTTCACCCGGCCGTGATAGAGGAACCCGCCGCGGTCGAAGACCACCGAGGTGATCCCGGCGGCCCTGGCCCGCTCGGCGACCACCTCGCCGACCGCCTTGGCGCGGGCGGACTTGGTGGCGCCGGAACCGGCCCGATCCTTGACGTCGCTCTCGAGATCGCTGGCGCTGACGAGGGTGTGGCCGGCGTTGTCGTCGATCACCTGCGCGTAGATGTGCGCGGAGGACCGGAAGACATTGAGCCGCGGCCGAGCCGCCGTCCCGTTGACCTTGGCTCGCACCCGCACGTGGCGCCGCTTGCGCTGCGAGAGTGCTCGCCGGTACTTCAAACGCATCGTGTCGCTCCCTGTTTCTCGCCGGACCGCCCTGTGGCCCGAGCCGACCGCCACGCGACGGGGAAGCCCGGCCGGACCTTGCGGTCACCCGGCATTCAGCCCTCGCGGGCTACTTCGCCTTGCCGGCCTTGCCGGCCTTGCGGCGGACCACTTCGCCGGCGTAGCGGATGCCCTTGCCCTTGTAGGGTTCCGGCGGGCGCACCCGGCGGATCTGGGCGGCCTGCTCGCCGACCAGCTGCTTGTCGATGCCGCTGACGGACAACTTGGTGTTGGCCTCGACGCCGAAGGCGATGCCCGGCGGCGGGGCGATCTTCACCGGATGGGAGAACCCGACGGTGAGGACCAGGGTGGATCCGTCCATCGCGGCGCGGTAGCCGACGCCCTGGATCTCGAGGTCTTTCTTGAAGCCGTCGGTGACGCCGGTGACCATGTTGCCGAGCAGGGTGCGGCTGAGGCCATGCAACGAGCGGTGCTCGCGCTGGTTGTCCGGACGCTCGACGATGACGAATCCGTCCTCGATGGAGAACCGGATGTCGCGATCGAAGACCTGGCTCAGTTCGCCTTTTGGCCCCTTGACGGTGATGCGGTTGTCTTCGCCGATCGAGATCTCGACGCCTTTCGGGATCGGGACCGGCTTCTTGCCGATGCGTGACATGAACCTACCCTCCGGCGCTCCGCGCCAGGCGCTAGAACACCGTGCACAGGACCTCGCCGCCGATGCCTCGGCGCCGGGCCTCGTAGCCGGTCAGCACGCCTTCCGGGGTGCTGACGATCGCGATCCCGAGCCCGCTGCGGACGCGGGGAATCTCGTCCTTGCCGGCGTAGACCCGCAGCCCCGGCTTGCTGACCCGCTTGATTTCGCGGATGGTGTGCTTCTTGTCAGGTCCGTACCGCAGCGCAATCTTGAGGAGGTTCTGGGGCTGCTGCTCGGCGACGCTGTAGTCGGCGATGTAGCCCTCATCCTTCAGGATCTTCGCGATCGCGACCAGGATCTTGGTCGACGGCATGGTGGTTTCCAGCTGCCGCGCCATCCCGGCGTTGCGGATCCGGGTCAGCATGTCGCTGATGGGATCGTTGACGCTCATCGGTTCCTACTCCCTGGATCCGCCTACCAGCTCGACTTGGTCACGCCCGGCAACCGGCCAACGGAGGCCAGTTCCCGGAAGCAGATGCGGCAGACGCCGAACTTCCGCATGTAGGCCCGGCT
>JBJTKE010000456.1:0-2576 GCA_046096285.1 Chloroflexota bacterium | reverse complement strand
GGGCAGTTCAACACCGGCGTCGGCTACCAGGCGGCGATCACCGAGGGCAAGGACTACTCGGTCGCGTTCGGCGTGAGTTCGTCGGTCGACGCGAGTTACGGCACCGCGATCGGCGCCCGGACGCAGGTGAACGCGAACTTCGGCGCGGCGTTCGGCACCGACGCGAAGGTGCTGGCTGGCGGTTCGAACTCGGTGGCGATCGGCAAGGACGCGCAGACGTCCGAATCCGACGTGATCAAGTTGGGAACCGGCGCGACGACGGTGAAGGTGGACAACCCGGTCGTCGTGGTGTCGGACATGCGGGACAAGGCGGACATCCGGGAGACGGTGCTGGGCCTCGGGTTCATCCGGGCGCTGCGGCCGGTGGACTACCGGATGGACTTCCGGGAGAACTACCGGGCGGCGGCGCCGGTGATGCCGTCGGCGGACGCGAGCCTGGAGGACCGGGCGGCGTACGCGAAGGCGTTCGCGGCGTGGGAGCGCGAGGGCAAACTGGCGAACCTGCGGTCGGACGGGACGAGGAAGGGAGAGCGCTTCCACCACGGCCTGCTGGCGCAGGAAGTGGAAGCCGCGATCCGGGCGCTCGGCGTGGACTTCGGCGGGTACAAGGACGGGCTGGTGAACGGCGGCGAGGATCGGAAGGCGCTGGCCTACGAGGAACTCATCGCGCCGATGATCAAGGCCATCCAGGAGCTGTCGGACGAGGTCGTGGAGCTGCGCTCGCTCCTCGAATCCGGGAACCGCGGGTAGCAGCGCGACAGGCAACATCGAGCGATGACGCAGGAGAGGAGCGGCCCCCGGGCCGCTCCTCTTCCCTGTGCACGACCCACGTGGGGCGGGTTTCCGCGAACGAACGCGGGCCAAAAAGGGACATTGGCCCCAAAAGATCGCCGGAAAACTTGCCGGACAAGGGGGTCCGGCGCAATCATTGCGCCGGGGAACGGCAGGTGCGTCGAGATCCGGTAAGGGGTCAGCCGGACGAGCGAGCCCGACCGTGGGCTTTATGGTCCCGAAGGACCGACGCCGAGGAGGCAGACGTGGACGATCAGAGAATCGATCAATTGTCGATGGCGATGAGTTCGGCGCTCGACCGGCGCAGCGGAATGAAGGCGAGCGTGGCCGGATTGGTCGCCGCGTTCGGCGCGGCGGGCCTGGCGGCCTCCGGCGTCGCGAAGGGAAGCGGCGGGTCCGGCAAGGGCAAGTCGCAGCCGGGCGCCAAAGGGACCGCCGCGGCCGAGGACGATGCTCCCGGCACCGAGGGCCCGTGCGGCAACGGCAAGGTCTCGGACAACAAGTGCACGAAGAACAGCGACTGCTGCACCAACCGGTGCGCCAGCAATCGCTGCCGCTGCATCACGGCGAAGAATGCCTGCACGGCGACGAGCCAGTGCTGCAAGGGGCTGACCTGCGCCAAGGGCGTCTGCTCCCGGGGCGGCGCCCCGGAGCCCGCTGGCCCCACCGGCCCGCGCGGCGCGGCCGGTCCGCAGGGCACCGAGGGGCCGACCGGGCCTGCTGGCTCCGGCGAGGCGTTCACCGGGCCGACCGGTCCGCAGGGCAACGTCGGTCCGCAGGGCGATACTGGCTCGGCGAGCACCGTGACCGGCCCGCAGGGCGCCTCCGGTTCCCAGGGCTTCACCGGATCGCAGGGTCCGCAGGGCACCGTTGGCTCGACCGGCCCGCAGGGTAACCAAGGCTTCACCGGGCCGCAGGGGGCGACGGGTGCGCAGGGGAACCAGGGCTTCACCGGGCCGCAGGGGGCGACGGGGGCGCAGGGAAACCAGGGTTTCACCGGGCCGCAGGGCGCGCAGGGCTTCACCGGCCCGGTCGGCCCGCAGGGCAACCAGGGTTTCACCGGCGCGACGGGGGTGCAGGGCCAGACCGGCCCGGCCGGCCCGAACGTGGTCAACGCCTCAGATTTCAAGATCGTGTCGCCGACCGGGAAGGAACTGGTCTTCGACCTGTCGCAGATTCCGAACAACACGCAGCGGACCATCTCCGCGCCGAACCTGGATGGCACCTACGTCACCACCACCGGGCCGCAGGTGGTGAAGGACAAGACGTTCTCGCCGTCGACGGCGGGGGACCCGGCGGCGATCTTCAAGGGCGTCAACAGCCAGACCGCGCCGCTGCTGCTGCTGCGGGACAACAACAACAACGAACTGGCGCGGATTAGCGCGGACAACCTGGACAACACCTGGTTCGGGAAGAGCGCGGGCGCGGCGCTCACCACCGGGCAGAGCAACAGCGGGTTCGGGTTCGAGGCACTGAAGGCGAACACGAACGGCGGCTTCAACGTCGCCCACGGCAAACTGGCGCTCGGGAAGAATACGAGCGGCAGCAACAGCGTGGCGCTCGGCTTCCAGGCCCTGTTCAACCACACGACCGGCTCGAACAATGTGGCGGTCGGGTACCAGTCGCTGCTCGACGTGGTGTCCGGGCAGTTCAACACCGGCGTCGGCTACCAGGCGGCGATCACCGAGGGCAAGGACTACTCGGTCGCGTTCGGCGTGAGTTCGTCGGTCGACGCGAGTTACGGCACCGCGATCGGCGCCCGGACGCAGGTGAACGCGAACTTC
>JBJTKE010000455.1:0-1831 GCA_046096285.1 Chloroflexota bacterium | reverse complement strand
CGCCGCCCGATCGACCCCGCCGCCCGCTACGCCCTCGGCATGGCCTACGCCGACCTCGGCCTGCTCGACGAGGCCGCCGACGCCCTCCGCAGCGCCGCCGACCGCATGCCCGAACACGCGCCTTTCCAGGCCGCGCTGGCCCGGGTCTACCACCGCCAGGACCTCGCCGGCATGTCCCGCCGCGGCGGCATGGCGGAGGATCGCCTCGAGCGCGCCCTCGCCCGCGACCCCGGCAACCTCGACGCGCTGCTCCTCGCCTCAGAGCGGGCTGCGCGCGCCGCAGCAACCGGAAGGAGGAGGTGACATCCCCGGCGCGCCGCGGAGATCGACCCCGAGGCCGCGCGGCCGCTCGCGCAGGGGCTGATCGACGGCAACCGGCAGAAGATCCGCGACAGCTGGGCCTACGCGCCCCACCGCATCGGCGCGACGCTGGAGGGCGAGACCACCACCGGCGCGGCGTTCGGCGCGGGCTGCATGATCGCCGCGATCGTCGGCGGCCTGGTGGTGCTTTTCTGGGCGATGACCACCGGCAACCGGGGAGGCAGCCCGGTCACTGCTGCCTGGTGGTGGGCCGTGGCGGCGGTGGGCATCGTGGTCTTTCTCGCCAACTGGCTGAAATCCTCGCGGGCCCGCAAGCGCTCGGAGCGGCTGATGGCGGAACTGCTGCCGGAGGAACGGGCCATCGTCGACGGCGACGCGACCACGATGGAGATGGTCGACGCCCTCGAGCGCTGGGCCGAGGCGGAACTCGCCACCCTGCGCCGCGCCAGCGAGGCGGCCGCCCGGCAGCAGGCCAACGAACGCAAACTCGCCGCCTCCACCGCCGCCCTCGAGGCGTTCGCCCGGGGGATGAACGGCGGCAAGCCCGTCCGCTCCCGCAGGCGCAAGTCCGGACCCTGGTGAGGGCTCCCGGGCTGGCAGCCATCCTCCGGCCCCGGCCCGTACTGGCCGGCATCGCGGCCAACCCCGTCCGGCCAACCGGTCAACCGGATGCGGCCGCGCCGCACGTTCACCCGGGAGGCGGGGAGTTCCCGCCGCGGGAGACAGGCCCCGGGGGGCACCGGACAGCACCGCGGCCAACCGGCCCGGGCGGGCGACGGCCTCCCCGCCCGCCGGAAGCGATGCAAACGGCCCGGCGTTGCGCCGGGCCGTCGTCATTTCGGGACGTTGCTCGAGGCGGAGAGGGTGGGATTCGAACCCACGCTGGCTCATCACCAGACCGCTTTTCGAGAGCGGCACCATCAACCACTCGGACACCTCTCCGCCCGCGAGTATAGCAACTTGCGAGGGGAGCGGCAAAAACGGTTGGTATCGGTCTGCCCGGCGGCCTCGCGGTCCACGCCCACGGGCGCGCCGGCGGAGGGGGGGAGAAGCAGGCGGCGGCCATCGCCTTCCAGTCGCCCCGTTCGTCGAGGCGGAAGGTGAGCATCCGGCGCGACTCGCCGCCACAAACGCGGCCTTGTGCACCTCGCCGCTGGCGGCCCCCCGTGAGGAGACGACCAACGCGCCGGGGTCCGCCAACGCCACCGGGCCGGAAATGGCGGCCGGAGGCGCCTCATGGGCGAGGGCGCGCCGTGCCAGCCATTCCCGGCAGGGCCTGCCGCCGGCCGGGGCGTGGTTGTTCCGTCACCGGAACCGCCCGGACCCTGCGGCGCCGAGGCAACGCCGAAACCCGGCCGAACCGGGGGGCTGCTGGCCCCGGAAACGGCGACCGCCCAGCCGGGGGCTGGGCGGTGCTCGCGGTACGCCTGGCAGGATTCGAACCTGCGGCCTTTGGGTCCGCAACCCAACGCTCTATCCCCTGAGCTACAGGCGCGTAACGGAGAAAGTG
>JBJTKE010000454.1:0-7943 GCA_046096285.1 Chloroflexota bacterium | reverse complement strand
CCGCCGGGGTGGGCAAGGGACTGGTGGCGCGGATGTTCGCGCAGGCGCTGTGTTGCGAGACGGCGGGAAGGGCCGACCCCGGGACCCCGTGCGGGGCGTGCCGGTCGTGCCGGAAGATCACCCGCGGGACCCATCCCGACGAGCCGCGAGAACCCGCCGCGGCCACCCCGGCGCCACTTCCCGTCCTGGTAGGTGATCTCTCCCGCCAGGTCCCGCACCGTCAGCGCGAGCACCCCGCCCGGATGGATCAGCACGTGCGGCACGATCTTCTTGCCGGCAGGCACGAAGTGCATCAGCGTGTACTTCTCCCCGAGCGGCTTCAACGCCGCATCGAGCGCCTGGTCGTTCCGGGGCGTCCGGTTCCACTGGGCGACCTGCTGCATCCCCATGTGAAAGACCGCCGTCCCGGCCAGCAGCGGCAGGTAGGCGATCAGCACCCCGGTCGTGTTGCTCGGCCCCGAACTGACCGACAGCCAGAACGCGAATCCCAGCAGCGCCACGCCAGCGATGGCCGTCAGGGTGGCCGCCCGCTTGCGCCGCTTCACGTACCCAACATCGCGGATGATGCGCATCAGAACCCCGCCCCGCTCGTCTGGCCGCGGGGAACGCCGGATAGCCCGATTTGACCAGATTTCGGCAGTTGAGTGTAGCACAGGGCCCCTGCGCGGCCTCAGGGCAGCTTCCGCAATCCGTACGTCGTCTCCAGCCAGAACCGGCAAGCGGCGATCGCCGCCATCACCGCCACCCCCCCCAGCAGCGACGCCGCCGCCACCCCCTGGATTCCCGCGGCGTCCTCGTAGCTCCGGTCCCGGCCGGCGCCCAGCACCACCGCGTTCAGCACGATCAGCCCGATCGCCGCCGCCGCTGCCCCAACCAGCAGCAGCGACAGGGGTCCATGCAGCGCCCCGGCCCCGCTCAGCGCCGCCGCCGCGAACGGCGCCTGGATCGCCACCAGCACCAACCCTTCGCCAACCCCGGAAACCGTGCGCCGCGACCAGTCTCCCCGCTTCCAGAGCGTCGTCGCCGTCATGTAGCACAAGGCGACCGCCAGCGCCGTGCCCGTCAGCAGTCCCGTCGCCAGCCGGATCCGGTTGTCGGGTTCGTAGAGCGGCGTCCTGCCAAGATCCACCAGCAGCGCATTGCTGCCATCGACCGCCAGCACCGCGACGAAGAGCGCCAACAGCGTGGCCACGACCGGCGTCGGATGCCGGAAGACGCGGTACCGGCCCCTCGCCAGCAGGTAAACGCTCGCCGTCGCAAACCCGCCGTAAATGCCGGTCATCCGGGCATCGAACGGCAGCGCCTGGCCCCCAAGCGTCAGCGAGTGACTCGGCCGCTGCGCGCACAGCCCGTGCAGCATCGAATGGGCCTTGTGGGCGAGCGGCCACGGGGCCAGCAGGAAGACGGCGGCCAGCCCGGCGGCGCAAAGCCACAACCACGGGATGCGGACCGCCCCGGGGCTTCCCGCCGCTCCCGGCCGGACCAGCCTGTTGTCCGCGTCGATCATGCCCCAAACCTCTCGGCTGGCGTTGACGCCAGCGGCCGCGTCGGCTACACCGTAGCCGGTTCGCGCGGGATCATCCACCCCCCGGAGGCATCGTGGTCGACAGGAAGGCGAAACCAGGCGGGCACGGTGCGGCGGGGGTCGTCCTCGCGGCCCTCGCGCTCGGCGCATTCGCCCTGCTCTACCGGGCCGTGCGCTCCGGCCGCAGCGCCAGGCTCGACCACCGCGCCACGATCGCTATCCAGCGCCGGGACCACCCCGTCTTCGACGCCCTGATGAACCTCGTCTCCTGGCCGGGGTTCCCGCCCCAGAGCCGCATCATCCCCGCCCTCCTTGCGGTCGCATGGCTGATCGCCGGCAAGCCGCTCGAAGCGCTGTTCCAGTTGCTTGGCTGGGGAACCGGGCTCCTGTCCTTCCTCGTCAAGCGGTCGATGCGCCGCCCACGCCCCAGCCATCCCGAGATCCGCGTCAGGGAGGCCCGCATCGGCGGCACCTCATTCCCCAGCGGCCACGTCATCATCTACACCGGCGTCTACGGGACGCTCGCTCGCCTGCTCACCTGGGATCAGCCGGTCACCGTCCCGCGCAGGCTCGCGGCGCTCCTGCTCTGGACCCTCGTCGCCCTCGTCGGCCCCAGCCGGATGTACCTCGGCCATCACTTCCTGACCGACATCACCGCCTCCTACCTGCTCGGCGGCACATGGGTCTTCTTGCTGATGCGCGCCTACGGGGCGGCCCGGCGCAGGCTCGCCTCCCGGTTCTCCTAGGGCTTGATCCGGAACCGGAACTCGGCGAACGCCCCAAAGGGATACACGCCCGATGGGCATTCCGCGGTGCTCTCGAAAGCGCTTCGGATCTTCTTGCCGCGGCCGCCATCCGCGCAGAACAGCCAGATCTCGTCCAGTTCGCAGTTCCCGCCCAGGTTGTACGCGGTGATCTGGATGCGGTCCCCTACCCTGGCATCGAACTCCTTGATCCGGAAGTTCTGCCCGTTGAGGTTCACTCCGCCATCGTTGGTGTCGTCCCAGATCACCTCCGAGCGCCGGGACCCTTTCCGGAACAACTCGATCCGCATGTTGTCGTCAACGTTGTCCCACTCGCCCTTGCGCTTGTTTTCGCCAACCAGCACGAACCGATCGCAGTCGCGGCTGAAGGCGTCTCCCTCGGCGCTCGGGCCCGCCGCCACGGCGGCCTTCCACCGCCCGGCGACCGCCGCCGCCGCCGCTGCCCCGGCGCCGAGTGCGCCGCGCCGCGTCACCATTCGAGCCACCAGGCGATCGAATCCTTCCGGCGTCATGCTCCCGCTCCCCTTCATGTTCACCCAGGCCAAACCGGACCGCCGGACTCCGGCGCTCCACTCCTGTCAACGTCCAGAGCCCGCCCCGGGATTCATTCCTGCACGCCGGTACGGTATCCTGACGACGGAACAGCAGGTTGTCGGCGCTGACGGAGACCGCGCCGCCGGGTTCGACCCGCACCAGCAAGCCCGGGACGTTGCGAGCCGGGCGCGGATTCCCGGTCGGACATCCCTCCCGAGCCGTCGCCCGAACGGCCCTCGCGGCCCACTAGAGGCGACCGGGTTCGCCCGTTATCGCGAAGCGCGGCGCCCTGCGTCGCCGCGCATGAGCGGCGCGCTCCGCGCGTCATCGAGGTGGTACCACGGGGTCGCCCGTCCTCTTGCACGAGGGCGGGCGCATTGCTTTGCGGCCGGAGTTCCGGCCTTTCAGGAGACGCCACGTGAGCACGGCCAACGGCATCGCCGAGGTTTCGACCCGGACCGACTTCACCCAGCTCGAACGCGACCTCATCGCCTGGTGGAACGAGGCAGGCATCATCGACGCCTACCTCCGGCGCAACGATGGCGCGTCCGACACCTTCTCCTTCATCGACGGTCCCATCACCGCCAACAACCCGATGGGCGTTCACCATGCCTGGGGCCGCTCCTACAAGGACCTGTTCCAGCGGTACCACAACATGCTCGGCAAGCGGCAACGCTTCCAGAACGGCTTCGACTGCCAGGGACTGTGGGTCGAGGTCGAGGTCGAGAAGGAACTCGGCCTCAAGTCCAAGCGCGACATCGAGTCCTTCGGCGTCGCCGAGTTCGTCGAGCGCTGCAAGGCCCGCGTCGAGAAGTTCGCCGGGCGCATCACCGACCAGTCGAAACGCCTCGCCTACTGGATGCACTGGGACGACTCCTACTTCACCATGTCCGACGAGAACAACTACACCATCTGGCAGTTCCTCAAGACCTGCTGGGAGAAGGGATGGGTGTACAAGGGCCACGATGTCATGCCCTGGTGCCCCCGCTGCGGCACCGGCATCTCCGAACACGAGATCGTCACCGAGGGCTACCAGGACCGCACCCATCTCTCCATCTACGTCAAGTTCCCATTGCTCGACGAGCCTGGCGCGAATCTGCTGGCATGGACCACCACCCCCTGGACGCTCGCCGCCAACGTCGCCGCCGCCGTCCACCCGGAACTCGTCTACCTCAAGGTTCTCCAGGGCGGCGAAACCCTGTACGTCGCCCGCGAGGCCGCCCGCACCGCCATCCGCGGCGAGCACGAGATCGTTGGCGAGGTCACCGGCGCCGAACTCGTCGGCCGCCCGTACGCCGGGCCCTTCGACGACCTCCCCGCGGCCCGCGGCATCGCCCACACGGTCATCTCCTGGACCGAGGTCGATGCCGCCGAGGGCACCGGCATCGTCCATATCGCCCCCGGCTGCGGCAAGGAGGACTTCGCGCTGTCGAAGGAGGGCGACGGCCTCCCGGTCATCGCCCCCATCAACGAGTTCGGCGTCTACGTCGAGGGCTTCGGCGACCTCACCGACCGCTACGTCCACGAGGTCGCCAACTCCGTCGCCGAGCGCCTCGCCGCGGCGGGCCGCCTCTACCGCGCCGAGAACTACAAGCACCGCTACCCGGTGTGCTGGCGCTGCGGCACCGATCTCGTCTTCCGCCTCGTCGACGAATGGTTCATCTCGATGGCCGACCTCCGGCCCGTGATGATGGAAATCACCCGCAACGTCGCCTGGCGGCCCGCCTTCGGCATGGACCGTGAACTCGACTGGCTCGAGCACATGGACGACTGGATGATCTCCAAGAAGCGGTACTGGGGCCTCGCCCTGCCGATCTTCGAGTGCCACCGGTGCGGCCGCTTCGAGGTCATCGGCGGCGAACAGGAACTCGAGGCCCGCGCCGTCTCCGGCTGGTCCGAGTTCGCTGGCCACTCACCGCACCGCCCCTGGATCGATGCCGTCCGCATCGCCTGCTCCTCCTGCGGCGAGCACATTTCCCGCATCGCCGACGTCGGCAACCCCTGGCTGGACGCCGGCATCGTCCCCTTCAGCACCATCGGCTTCCGCAACGACCGCCAGTACTGGGACACCTGGTACCCGGCCGACCTCATCTCCGAGAGCTTCCCCGGCCAGTTCCGCAACTGGTTCTACTCCATGATCGCCCAGGCCGCCGCCATCACCGGCACCCCCCCGTTCCGCAACGTCTTCTCCTACGCCCTCATGCGCGACCAGAAGGGCGAGGAAATGCACAAAAGCAAGGGCAACGCCATCTGGTTCGACGATGCCGCCGAGGAGTACGGCGTCGACACCATGCGCTGGCTGTTCGCCACCTGCAACCCCGACGTCAACCTCAACTTCGGCCCCACCATCACCGACGAGGTCCGCCGCCGCTTCATCCTCCCCCTCTGGAACTCCTACGCCTTCTTCGCCAACTACGCCCGCCTCGACGGGTTCGATCCCGCCGCCTCCGTCCCCCTCGCAGACCGCACGCTCCTCGACCGCTGGATCGTCTCCCGCCTGCACCAGCTCATCGCCGAGGTCCGCGCCGCCCTCGACGACTATCAGCCCCACACCGCAAGCCGCGCCATCGAACGCTTCACCGTCGACGAACTCTCAAACTGGTACATCCGCCGCAACCGCCGCCGCTTCTGGAAGACGGAGAACGACGGGGACAAGGCCGCCGCCTACGCCACCCTGCACGAGTGCCTCGTCACCATCTCCGGTCTCCTCGCGCCCTTCACTCCGTTCATCGCCGACGCCATCTACCGCAACCTCGTCGCCGCCCTCGACCCGGCGGCCCCGCCCTCGGTCCACCTGACCGACTTCCCGCTCTCCGACCCTGCCCGCATCGATCCCGCCCTCTCCGCGGACATGAGCGCGGTGCTCGCCGCCGTCAGCCTCGGCCACGCGGCCCGCCAGGCCGGCCAGGTCAAGGTTCGCCAGCCGCTCCCGGCCATGCTCGTCCACACCCGCACCCCCCAGCAGATGGACGCCCTCTTCCGCCTCCAGGATCAGGTCCTCGACGAACTGAACATCAAGGCCCTGCTGCCCCTCACCGATCCCGGCGAGGTCGTCGCCTACGACATCCGGCCAAACCTGCCGCTGCTCGGTCCCCGCTATGGCAAGCAACTTGGCGCGGTGCGCCATGCCCTCGCCGCCGCGCCCGCGGCCGAGGTTGCCCGCGCCGTCGCCGCTGGCGAGTCCGTCTCGCTCGCCCTTCCCGACGGCAGCTCCGTCTCGCTCCTCCCGGAGGAGATCCTCGTCGACATGCTCCGGCAGGAGGGATTCGCCGCCGCCCAGCACGACGGCATGACCGTCGTGCTCGACACCGCGCTCACCCCCGATTTGCTCCGCGAAGGCCTTGCCCGGGACTTCGTCCGCGCCATCCAGGACGCCCGCAAGTCGGCCGGTTTCCGCATAGAGGACCGGATCGAGGTCGGATTCGTCGCCGATCCCGAGGTCGCCGAGGCGGTCGCTGCCCACCGCGACTCGGTCATGGCCGAGACGCTGGCGGTGGACCTCGAGGTCCGCGAGCAGTCGGGCTGGTCCGATGCGCTCGAACCCGCCTCGGTTGCCGGCCCTGGAGGTGGGATCGCCGATGGCGTCTACATCGATCAGGTTCCGGTCGGGCAGCACCAGGTGCGGATCGCCCTGCGGCTGGCGCGCTGATTGGTGCCATCCGCACGGAAAACTGTTTCCGGCGAGTTTCCGACCAGAAGTGTCACCGTGCTAAGATGGCGAATCGCCCGGCGGCGGGACCCCATCGCCCGGCGTGGATCGGCCAGCGTCGCGATGAAGGATCCGCTGATCCGCAGCAGCGTTTGCCGCGACGTCGTCCCGGCGGAATCACCGCCGGCACAAACAAGGAGCAATGACGGACATGTCTGACCCTCGTTGGTATGACGTTCTCCGATCGATCGAGAGCCGCCGGCTGAATCGCCGTCGCCTCGTCGTCACTGCCGCTGCTGGCGCGGCGGCGGCGCTTCCGCTTTCGCTGGCGACCCGGTCGGCATCCGCACAGATCGACGCCACCACCCTCGTGATCGCGGACGAAACGGCCGCCGCCTTCATCACCCTCGACCCGGGCTGGTTTTACGAGATTAACCCCGCTGCCGCGATGGCGCTGAACTACGAGCCGCTCTACACACTGCCGGATTCGCAGCAGGCGACCGAGTTCGCCCCCCTGCTCGCGGCCGATTTTCCGGAACTCTCCGACGACGGGCTTACGGCCACCATCAAGCTGCGGGACGACGTGAAGTTCCACAGCGGCAACCCGATGACCGCCGATGACGTGATCTTCTCCTGGACCCGCCTCAAGAACATCAAGTGGCAGGCGTCCTTCATGGCGTCGGACTACTGGTCGGCCGTCGAGAAAGTTGATGACCATACCATCAAGCTGACTCTCACGTCCCCGAACGCGGCGCTGGTCCCGATCCTCTCCTCACTTCCCCTCTCGGTCGTCGACAGCGTCCTTCTCAAGGAGAACGGCGGCACCGACGCCGAGGATGCCGACACCACCGACACCGGCAAGGAATGGATCAACGAGGGCAACTCGGTCGGCACCGGCCCATACAAGTGCACTATCTGGGACATCGAAAACGAGGTCGTGCTCGAGAAGAATGCCGACTACTGGGGCGAACCAGCCAAGCTGGACCGCATCATTTGGCGAAATATCGAAGGCGCGAACCAGCAGTTGCAGGCCGTTCAGGCCGGCGAGGCGGATATCGCCTTCAGCGTCGATCCCGATGCCGTCGAGGGCATCAAGGCCGAGGGCACACTCCAAATCATCAGCGGCCCTACCCTGAACCACCAGTACCTCGCCCTCCACACCTCCGATGAGGTCGGCGGGCCGCTCTCCAGCAAGGCGCTGCGTCAGGCCATCGGCCACGCCATCGACTATGACGGCATCATCAACGATCTGCTCAAGGGCGCGGCGATCCAACCGGCCACCATCGTCCCCGAGCCGCTGCTGGGCACCGACCTCGTCGCCGACAAGAAGTACACCCTTGACCTCGCAAAGGCCCAGGAGCTGTTCGACTCTACCGGTCTCGGCGAGGTCGAACTCACCCTCACCTACGGCGCCGGCGACACCGCGGACGGCGGGCTCGACAATGAGACCCTCGTCACCAAGCTCCAGTCC
>JBJTKE010000453.1:0-4632 GCA_046096285.1 Chloroflexota bacterium | reverse complement strand
TGGCGACGAGGCCGATCACAAACCAGATGGCGCCCCAGAACCACTGGTGGTTGACCGCGGCCCACGCCGGACCGTTGCCCAGTTCGGCGGCGTTGATGCGGCCGAGCACGAGCAGCAGACCGGTCACGACCGCCGCCGCGCCCGCCAGCGAGGTGTTGACGATCACGAGGTACGGCGGCAGGTTCAGGGCCAACGCGGCGATCGCGAAGATCACGCCGAAGATGATGGCGATAAGCCAGAGGAACCAGCCTGCATCGAGCCCGGCCACGCGCATCAGCCCGGTGCCGATCAGCGCCCCGACCGATGCCGCCGCGAAGATCACGCCGAAGTACCAGAAGAAGTACGAGAGGAGGGCGAGCACCACCCCCACGACCCGTCCAACGATGACGCCGAGCGTGGTCTGCAGGAAGCCGTGGCCGAGCAGCGAGGACACGCCCGCCGCCCCAAGGAAGAAGCCGCCGATGAAGCCCCAGACCGGCAACATGATGGCGAACGCCCAGATGCCGAACAGGGCGACTCCGGCGCCCAGCACGATCAGGATGATGCCCAGCAGCATATCGTTCACAAGCGAACCCTCCCGCGAGAACAGGGGCGCCCAGTGGCCCCTCTGGCCCGGGCGCGCAGGCAGGCGCGGCGCGTCGCCGCTTGCTGCATCAGCGCACTATACGGGCCATGCGCGTGAAGTCAATGGCCCGCCGGGGCGGAGCGCCGCCATCTGGGGACGCCCAGCGCCGTGAGCATGGCCAACGCGAGCACCAGCGCCATGCACAGGAATTGGACGGTCAGGGCGCGCCGCAGCGCCTCGCCCTCGTGGCCGATCACGGTCAGGAACGCGCCGCCGACCCCCGCCCCGATGCCCGACCCGAGCTGGTTTCCGAGGTTGAGGGAGGCTGAGGCCTCGCCCTCCTGCCCGGGCTCCGCCGTCTCCAGCCCCGTGAGCGTCAGCGTGGAGAAGGCGAGGCCGATGCCCAGCCCGGCGACGCCCCAGAAGAGCGGGGCGAGGTGGGCGTCGAGCCGCGGGTAAAGCAGGGCCGTCATCAGCAGCACGCCGCCCGTCACCACCGCCAGCCCCGAAAGCACCAGCGGCCGCCTCCGGCCGGATGGCGAGAGCCGGGCCTGCAGCCAGGAGCCCATCGTCCAGGTGATGCTGATCGCGGTCAGGGTGAGGCTGGCGACGATCAGCGACAGGCCGCGCACATCCACCAGCGCCAGCGGGATGAAGGCGTCCACTCCGACCAGCGCCACGTTCAGCAGGGTGAGGGTGGCGATCACCGCTGGCAGCCCGGGCGCGGCCCGGAGCACGCCCGGGGGCATCAGCCGCCGCAGGCTGGGAACGCCGATCGCCAGTCCCGGAACGCCCAGAAGCAACGCCCGGACAGGGTCCTGCTGGGCGAGCGCGGCGAGCACCAGCCCGGAACCGGCAGCGAGCGCGATGGCGATGAGGACTCGCTGGCGGGCATCCACCGGGGCGTTGCCGCCGGGCACCCGCCGCAGTTGCTGCGTGGCGAGCACGAGGGCGATCAGCGGGACCGGGGCCAGCGCCAGGAACACCCAGCGCCAGCCGATCGTCTCGGCCATCAGGCCCGCGACGGCCGGCCCGACCAGGCCCGGGACCACCCACCCGGTCGAGAGCAGCGCCAGCATCCGGCCGCGCACGGCCTCGGGGTACACCCTGCTCACCGCGACGTAGGCGATGGAGCCCAGCGCGCCGCCGCCAAAGCCCTGCAGCGCGCGCGCCGCCACCAGCGCCGGCATCGACGGCGCGAGCCCGCCCAGCACCAGCCCGGCGCTGAAGATGATGACACCCCAGATGAAGGGCCTGCTGGGACCGTGCTGGTCGGCGTGCAGCCCGGCCACCACGATGCCCACCAGGTTGGCGAGCAGGTAGGCGCTGAACACCCAGCCGTAGAGGTCGGCCCGGCCGAGATCGTCGGTGATGGCCGGCATCACCGCGGAAACCGCGAGCGCCTCGAAGGCGTAGCCGATGACGTTGAGCAGCAGCCCGATCGTCAACAGCCGCAGGGCCGGGCTGAACGGGCCCCCGGCGCCCGCGCCGTCCGTCGCTTGCCGATCCAGCATCGCCGACCGTCCCATCCGAGGAAATCGCCCCGGAACGCTCCGGCGCCGGTAGTCTGACACGGATGCCGGATGCCCCGCGCCGGTGGGGTAGACTTGAGACACACCCGACCCGCCACGCCGCGGTGGACCGATGCCCGACCTGCGCTACCTGTTCAGCCAACTCGGAGACCCGCGATCCATCCTTGACGTGCTCGCGGTGAGCCTGATCGTCTTCGGCCTGCTGTCGATGGCGCAGGGGACGCGCGCCAACCAGTTGATCCGCGGCATCCTGATCCTGCTCGTCGGGGCGTTCGTGCTCGGCGCGGTGCTGCAGCTCACCGCGTTGAGCTGGGTGCTGCGGCAGGCGTGGCCGGCGGTGCTGGTGGCGATCCCGGTGATCTTCGCGCCGGAACTGCGGCGCGCCCTCGAGCAACTCGGCACCACCCGCGCCTGGCTGCCCCAGCTTGGCCAGAGCGCCACCGCCGAGCAGGACCGGATGGTCGACGAACTGGTCCGGGCCGCGGCCCAGCTGGCCCGCAACCGCTACGGGGCGCTCATGGTGCTGGAACGGCAGACCGGTCTGCAGAACTATGTGGAACGCGGCGTCCCGATCGACGCCTACCTGACGCGGCAGCTGCTGATCAACATCTTCTATCCGAACTCCCCGTTGCATGACGGCGCGGTGGTCATTCGCGGCGACCGCATCCTGGCCGCCAGCGTGGTGCTGCCGCTGACCGACAACATCTCCGCCACCAGCCAGCTCGGCACCCGGCACCGGGCCGCCATCGGCGTCACCGAGGTGTCCGATGCCCTCGCCGTCGTCGTTTCGGAGGAGACCGGGCAGATCGCGCTGGCCCACAACGGCAGGCTCGTCCGCAACCTCGACCAGGACCGGCTGCGGCTGGTGCTGCGCTCGTTGCTCCGGCTGGACCAGGCGGGCAAGGAACGGCCCGGGTTCGTGACCGCGGCGACGGAGCGGCTCGGGCTGGGCGGCCGCGATGGCGCTCCCGCCCCGGGCCGCCCGGCCGGCCCGGCCCGGCCCGACGCCGAGCCGACGAAGATGACCTGATGGGCGAGCGCGACCAGCAACCGCGGCGGCGGTTCCGCCTGCCACCTGACGTGCTTCCCCGCGCCGGAGTGTCGGTGCTGATCGCGCTGCTGATCTGGGGCTGGGTGACCACCCAGAGCGACCCCACCCAGACCCGCGACTTCGCCAGCCTGCCGATCCAGGCGCCCCAGCTTCCCGAGCCGCTGCAAATCGCGGGCGAGCCCGGGACGGTCAACCTGCGCGTCAAGGGGCCGCGATCCGCGGTCGAGGACCTCAGCCGGTCGGAGATCGAGCCGCGCCTCGACCTCTCCGGGGTCTCCGCCCCCGGGAGCTACACGGTCCCGGTGGCCATCGATCTGCCCGGGCCGCTGCGCGCCGAGTACGTCGACCCGCCGCGGCTGTCGATCGTCGTCGACGAGACCGCCAGCCGCACCATGCCGCTCGATGTGGTGGCCGAACCGCCGACCGACGGCACCCGGCGGCTCGGCGCGATCACCCCGGAGTACTCCGAGGTCACCGTCAGCGGCCCGCGGCGGCTGGTCGATCAGGTGGCGCGGGTGGTGCTGCCGATCGAGATCGGCGACCGCACTTCCAATTTCACCGGGCAGTTCAACGCCATCGCCCTCGACGCCGACCGGCAGCCGATCCCGGAAGTCGACCTCCGGCCGCGCCGGATCATTGTCGATGTCGAGGTGGAGGCCCGCGGCCGCAGCGTGCCGGTGCTGGTCCAGACCTTCGGCAGTCCCGCGCCCGGCTTCGAGACCGTGGACCGCGTGGTCAACCCCTCGACGGTGCTGCTCGACGGCCCGGACGAGGCACTGGCGGACCTCGTGTCGGTGGTCACCGAGCCGATCTCCATCGAGGGGGCCACCGCGCCGGTGAGCGCCCGCGTCGGGCTGGCCGCCCTGCCGCCGGAGGTGCGGCTGGTCGACCCCGCCGACGGCCAGGTCACGGTCGTCGTGCAGGTCCGCCAGCGTGGCGTCACCCAGACCCTGCCCGATCAGCCGGTGGTGGTCACCGACCTCGGGGACGGCCTCTCGGCGAGCGTGGAACCGGCTTCCATCGCGGTGGTCATCTTCGCCGCCGAGGATCAGCTGACGGCGATGCGGGCGGGCGAGGTGCAGGTGTCGTCGTCGGTCGCGGGGCTGTCGCCGGGCAGTTACGAGTTGCCGCTCTCGGTCGCCGTGCCTCCCGGCGTTCAGTGGATCCGCACCGAGCCGGAGGTCGTGACCGTGACCATCACGCGGGGGGGAACCCCGCAACCGGGCCGCCAGATCCCCTGACGCGGCGGGAGGACGATCGCCATGCCGGACCGATTCGACGCGCTGCGCGAGCGCGCCCGGGCGCTCGACGCGGACGACCCGCTCGCCAGGCTGCGCGGGCGGTTTCACCTTCCCGACGGGCGCGTCTACCTCGACGGCAACTCGCTCGGCCTGCTCTCGCGCGATGCCGAGGACGAGGTGCTGCGCGCCCTTGCCGAATGGCGCGGGCTCGCCATCGATGGCTGGCTCGGCGCCGACCCGCCG
>JBJTKE010000452.1:0-3703 GCA_046096285.1 Chloroflexota bacterium | reverse complement strand
GTCGTCTGCTCGGTGACGGGCAGCACGCAGGCGGGGATGGTGGTGGGGTTCGCGGCGGATGGCCGGGCCGACCGGGTGATCGGGATCGACGCCTCGGCCAAGCCCGCGCAGACGCGGGAGCAGATCCTGCGGATCGCCCGGAACACCGCCGGACTGGTCGAACTCGGACGCGAGATCGGCGAGGCGGATGTGGTGCTGGACGAGCGCTTCGGCGGCCCGGAGTACGGCCTGCCCAACGCCGGCACGATGGAGGCCATCCGCGCGAGCGCCCGCCTCGAGGCGATGCTGACCGACCCGGTGTACGAGGGAAAGTCGATGGACGCGATGATCTGGATGGCGGGAAACGGCGAATTTCCCGCCGGTTCCCGCGTGCTCTACGCCCACCTCGGCGGCGTGTCGGCGATCAACGCCTACAGCTTCCTGTTCCGCAAGGGGTGAGATGGGGGTCGTCCGGGCCCGCGGTGAAGGCGGCGGATCATCCTGTGAACTGGCGACCCGCGCAAGCGGGCGTTCAGCCGCAGATTCCGGCGTCGAGTAATCCCTTGCATCATCGCTGCTGGATAGCGCTCGCCAGAACCGCGTCGAGCAGCACCGGTCGCTGGCTGGCGTCGATCAGGCCGGCAATCAGCAACTCCGCAAAACCGTGAACGGCTGCCCATGCCAGCAGTGCGGCGCCCGGGGCAAAGGATGGACGCAGCAGGCCCCGGCGATCGAGATCCGACAGGCATGCCATGAGGATGTCCATCGCGCTCCCCTCTCCGGCCGCCTGGACGAGCATTGCGACCGGGTGAAACGCCAGACTGAACAGCCGCGGCTCATCGATGGCAAACTGGATGTAGGCGTCGCCGATCGCCTCGAAGCGACGGACAGCATCCCGGTCAGTGTCGCCGGAGATCTCCCGGACCGCGGCGCGGAATCGTTCCGCAAGGGAGTCCTGCCCGACCTTGCAGACCGCGGCCATCAACGCCTCCTTGTCGCGGAAGTGATGGTAGGCGGCGGCAGGGCTTACGCCGATGGACTGCGCAATGCCGCGGAGAGACAGTGACCCGATTCCTTCCGCCCGAACGTGCGCGACGGAAGCATCCACAAGCGCGGTCGCGAGATCCCCATGGTGGTAGGACCGTTTCATGGATTCAGCCTCACCCAATCCTGGCATCGTTCACATAGACGACGTAAACTGAGCAGTGTTCAGTTTACGACGCGGCAGCGCGGAGGAAAGCCCGATGACGAGTCTGCTTCATCGCCGCACGGAGGTCATGGTTCCCGAAGAGGGAGTGGTGCTGTTCCTCGTGGGTATGCGGATCAATCAGGTTTGGCGCGTCAGACAGTGGATGCCGGTGATCGGCGCGATGCGCAGAATGATGACTGAACTCGCCATGCATCCGGAGCTCGGCGTGTTGGGAGCGTCGATGACATTTGTGTCCGGCCGCAGGATTCAGGTGCAGCAGTACTGGCGATCGCTCGACGATCTGCACGCCTATGCCCGTTCCCGTGAGCACGCTCATCTCCCTGCCTGGGGCGCGTTCTATCGGCGGGCGAAGGGGACCCAGGCGGTCGGCGTTTACCACGAGGTCTATGCCGTGCCGTCTCGCGGCGGAGAGGCGCTCTATGTCAATACGCCGGTCTTTGGACTCGCGGAGGTGGTCGGCAATCTGCCGGCCGCCGAATCTGGCGGCGACGGGACCGTCCGGGATCGGGACGTGATGGCGCACCATGCGTAAGGCTGGCCGATTCATGCGCCGCCGTGTCGAGCGTAGCGAACGGATCCATCGGCAATGGTGTAGTCGACGTTGACGGTATGCAGGTCGTCGGGGGCGACGGCGAACAGGTCGGTTTCGAAGACGGTCACGTCGCCGAGCATGCCCCGCCTGAGTTGGCCCTTGATGCCCTCCTCGAAGGAGGCGTAAGCGCCGTTGACGGTGTAGGCGCGGATGGCCTGCTCGAGCGGCACGGCCTCGGCGGGGTTGCAGGGGCGGCCGAGGATGTCCCTGCGGGTGACCATCGTCTGCAGGCCGGCGACGGCGCTGGTGGGAACCACCGGGGCGTCGGTGCTGGCGGCGGCGACGATGCCGAACCGCTCGAACGAGGCCATGCCATAGGCCTGCCGGATGCGCCATTCCCCGAGGTTGCGGACGTAGGAATCGCGGAAGTGGCGCAGGAAACTGGTGCCCGGGATGGGGATCACCTTCTGGTCGGCGATGCGGCGGAGCAGGTGGTCGTCGACGATGGAGCAGTGCTCGATGCGGTGGCGGGCGTCCGGGCGGGGATCGGCCTGCTGGGCCTCGCGGTAGGCGTCGAGCACGAGTTCGATGGCGCCGTCGCCGATGGCGTGGATGCCGACCTGGAACCCTGCCGTGTGGGCGCGCAGGACCTTGGCCTTGAGATCGTCCGGGGGCATCATCCAGAGACCGAGTTCGGCCTCGCTGCTCTCGTAGGGGAGGAGCATGCGGGCCGTGCGGCCGCCGATGCTGCCGTCCGCGAAGAGTTTGGCGGGGCCGATGCGCAGCCACTCGTCGCCGAAGCCGGTGCGGATGCCGAGGCTGGCGAGGGCGTCGAGGGTCTCGTCGATCATCATCATCAGGTAGGTGCGAACGGGGAGGTCGCCGCGCTCGGCAAGTCGCTGGTAGGCGCGCATTTCCTTCGGCTCGCGGATGCCGGCCTCGACGGTGCTGGTGACGCCCGACCGGAGGAAGTCGCGGCTTCCCGCCACCAGGGCGTCGAGGAGGTCGTCCTCGGATGGCTCGGGGGCGAACTCGAGGACGAGCGTAAGCGCGTTCTCGCGAAGCACGCCGGTTGGCTCGCCATGCGGGTCGCGGTCGAACAGGCCGCCGTCTGGTTCGTGCGTGGCCGCGGTGACGCCGGCGAGGCGTAGCGCGAGGGAGTTCGCGCCGCCGATGTGATGGCACATGCGGAGCAGCACGACGGGGTGGCCGGGGGCGGCGGCGTCGAGGTCGTGGCGGTCCGGGTGGCGACCCTCGGCGAGGCGGGCGTCGTCGTAGCCGCGGCCGATGATCCAGGCGCCGGGCGGGACGGTGGCGGCGCGCTCGCGAACGCGGTCGAGCAGGTCGCCGATGGAGGCGTTGCGCTCCGGGGAGAGGTCGAGATCGAGCAGGGCGATGCCGACCGACATGGGGTGGGCGTGGGCGTCGTTCAGGCCGGGGGTGGCGGTGCGGCCGCGGAGATCGATGGTTTCGGTCGCGGCCGGGATGGCGGCGCGGGCGCCCGCGTCGTCGCCGGCGAAGACGACGCGGCCCTGGCGGATGGCCACTGCCGAGACGGTCGGGTTGGCCGGGTCCATCGTGCGGATGCGGCCGTTGAGCAGGAGCAGATCGGCGGGCATCGGGCGGTGGTCCTTTCCGGCGGGGAAGCGGGCGCGGCGTGGAACGGGCATGGCGTGGCGCGGCAATGGCGAGAGTATAGGCCGGGCCGAGAAGGGGGCGCGGCATGGCGAAGCGCCAGCGGCACTCGCCGCTGGCGCTTCGGAGCGGGATGATCAGTCGCTGCCGGGGGGCATGACTGCCACCGGGAACAGCGGCGCGGCGACGGGCGAGCCTAGGCGCAACTGACGGTCACGCTGAGCGTGACGTCGGTGTTCCCGGCGCGGGCGCGGACCTCCCAGGTGACGCCGCTGACCGCGGTGCTCCGGTAGAACTCGACGAGGCGCGGTTGGGCCCCGGTCGTCTGGAAACTGCCCATGACCACC
>JBJTKE010000451.1:0-1442 GCA_046096285.1 Chloroflexota bacterium | reverse complement strand
TTCCCGTGCTAAAGACACGGGCGCGCCGGGGGGCAAACTACCCCACCGACAGGGAAGCCACGATGTTCCATCGGGGAACGTCGGCGCACCGGCTTCCGTCGTCGTCGAGGAGGATCGGCAATGGTTCGTCCGGTCTCGCGGCGCGGGCTGCTCAAGGGAGCGGCCATCGGCACCGCCATCATGACGGGGTACTCGTTCCCCGGCCGCCCGACCTGGGTCAGCGCCCGGGAGGGGTTCGACTACACGAAGGCCGCCGAGCCGTACAAGGGCATCACCATCGGCGCCCCCTTCCTTGACCGGCCCGGCTACCGCGCCGCCGCCGCCATGCTTCCCGAGTTCGAGGAGGCCACCGGCATCAAGGTCAACGTCGAGGTCATGCCCTACGAGAACAGCCGCGAGAAGCAGGTTCTCGACTTCACCGGCGGCACCGGCCTCTACGACATCGTGCTGGTCGACGTCGTCTGGATCGGCGAGTTCGCCGCCTCCGGCTGGGTCGCCCCGATGAGCAAGTTCATCGACAACCCGGCCCTCTCCGACCCCGCCCTCAACCTCGGCGGCTTCTTCCCCATCCTGCTCGAGTCCTTCGGGTCCTGGGACGGGGTGGTGTACGGCCTGCCGTTCGACAACTACTCCGGCCTCATGTACTACAACAAGAAGATGCTGGCCGACGCCGGCTTCGACGCCCCGCCGGCCACCTGGGCCGACCTCAAGGACGTCTACGGCCCGGCCCTCACCAAGAACGACATGTACGCCTACGCCCTGCAGTCCCGCCGCGGCGAGACCCAGTCGGCGGACTCGTTCATGCGCATGGTCTGGGCCTTCGGCGGCAGCCTCCTAAAGGAGGACACCTTCGAGCCCAACCTGAGCTCCCCCGAGTCCCTCGCCGGCCTCAACTTCCGCCAGGAACTGATGTCGGTCATGCCGCCCGACATCGTCGAGTGGGACCACGACGAGACCGTTCAGGGTCTTGCCCAGGGCCGGGTCGGGGTCATCAACGAGTGGAGCGCGTTCTACGCCACGCTCTCCAGCCCCGAGACCTCGACCATCACCGACAACCTCGGCATCACCATCGAGCCGGAGGGCCCGGGCGGCCGCAAGCCTGCCCTCGGCGGCTTCTCGCTCGCCGTGAACTCCGCCAGCCCCGAGGAGAAGCAGGCCGCGGCCTGGCTGTTCATCCAGTGGGTGACCTCCGAGGCGATGGCCAAGCGCTACATCGAGGAAGGCGGCGTCTCCGGCCGCACCAGCGCCTACGAGGATGCCGACCTCCAGGCGAAGTACCCCTACTTCACCCCGCTCGTCGAGAGCTGGAACAACTACGGCAACGCGGTCTTCCGCCCGCGCTTCCCCGAGTGGCCGCAGATGTCCGAGATCATTGCCCAGACCGGCAGCGAGATCCAGCTCGGCAGCGTCAGCGTCGAGGATGGCGTCCGCACCATCGAGGA